>JAGWPU010000095.1 GCA_028870355.1 Gammaproteobacteria bacterium
CTCGGCGACGTGATGAAGGAGAGCGCGCAGGCCGCGGTCACGCTGGTGAAGTCGCAGGCGGAGCGCCTGCAGATCGATCCGGCCTCGTTCGACGGCGTCGACCTGCACATCCACGTGCCGGCGGGCGCGATCCCGAAGGACGGGCCGAGCGCGGGCGTCGCGATCGTCGCCTCCCTCGCCTCGCTCCTGTCGCAGCGCACGGTGCGCTCGGACGTCGCGATGACCGGCGAGATCAGCCTGCGCGGCGTCGTGCTCCCGGTCGGCGGAATCAAGGAGAAGTGCGTCGCCGCGGCGCGCGCCGGGATCACCACCGTGATCCTGCCCGCGCGCAACCGGCGCGATCTCGAGGACATCCCGGAGAGCGTGCGCGCGAAGCTGCAATTCGTCTGGGCGGAGAGGATCGACGAGGTGCTCGCGCACGCGCTCGAGGGCTCGCCGCCGCGGCGCGCGGCCGCCTGATCAAAAACTGACGGGCGTCGGTTTTCGCTCGTTCCCGCGCATTTCGCGCGCTCGCGCCGCAGCCGCTGCCTGCGCGAGACGTCCCACCGCGCGGCGCGTCGTGCGCGCAAAAGCAGGAATTTGATCCCGATCAGAATTCGCGCGCGACGAGTTCGCTAGGCTTCGCGTGCATATGACGACATCGAACGACGGCCGGGCCTCGAGAGACTGGATCGACCCGCCGCCGCCCTGCATCGGGGCGACACACCGAACGGCTCAGGCCGCGCCTTGAACTCCCGATCATTCACGCCCCAGGGGTTCGATCATACCTCGGCGGTGGGGCGTGCGTGTCCGAACCGTCGTCGCAAGGAATCGTTTTCGGAGCCTGCGGAGAGAACAAGCATGAGGGATGGAAAGGTCATCGCGATCGCGGCGGGTCTGCTCGCCAGCGTCGTCGCGCCGGGCGCCGGGGCGCACCCGTTCTACGAGTTCCCGACGCCGGTCACGCCGATCGCGCAGGAAACGCTGTTCATTCACAACCTGTTCCTCACGATCATGCTGGCGCTGTTCATCCCGTCGGCCGCGATCGTGCTGTACTCGCTCTACGCGCACCGCAAGAGCCGCGGCCACGTCGCCGCGAAGTTCACCCGGCCGACGACCCCGAAGCAGTGGGTATTCGTGCTGCTGCCGTTCGCGGGACTGGTGTTCATCGACTACGTGATCCTCGGAATCCCGGCGTTCCACTCGATCCTCGCGATCGCCGACACGCGCGACCCCGCGCTCACCGTCCGGGTGACCGCGAGCCAGTGGAAGTGGCAGTACGCCTACCCGAGTTACGGGATCCAGTTCACGAGCTCGCTGTCGACGCCGCAGGACGAGATCGACGGCAAGGCCCCGCCCGACAAGCACTTCCTGCGCGAGGTCGACCACCCGCTCGTGCTGCCGACCAACGAGAAGGTCGACCTCGTGATCGCGTCCGACGACGTGATCCACAGCTTCTGGGTCCCGGCGTTCGGGATCAAGCAGGACGCGGTGCCGGGGTCGCTGCGCGAGACCTGGGTGAAGATCGACAAGCCGGGCGTCTATCGCGGCCAGTGCGCCGAACTGTGCGGCGTCGGGCACGCGTTCATGCCGATCGTCGTCGTCGCGAAGACCCCGACGGACTTCGCGCACTGGGTCGCCGCCGAACAGGCGAAGGCGGCGGCGACGCGGGCGGCCGCGTCGCAGACCTTCACGATGGCGCAGCTGATGCAGCGCGGCCAGGGCGTGTACGACAAGATCTGCGCGGCCTGCCACCAGCCGACCGGACTCGGGATCCCGGGCGCGTTCCCGCCGATCGCTGGCGGGCATCCGTTCGCGGCCTCGCCGGCGCTGATCGCGAACCTCGCGCAGCGCGGCTTCTACCGGAACGGCGACGTCGTGATGGGCTCGGTCGCGAGCCACATCGGCATCGTGCTGCACGGGATCCCGGGCAGCCCGATGCCCGCCTTCGAATCGCAATTGAGCGCGCTCGACATCGCCGCCGTGATCACGTTCGAGCGCAACTCCTTCGGCAACCACGATGGCCAGCCGGTCGAGCCGGCCACGGTCGAGAGCGCCGAACATGACCAATAACCGACTGATTCGCCATTCCATCGGAGGTCGATCATGAGCGCCGTCGTCACGCACGATCCGCACGCCGAAGACGCCCCGCGCGGCATCACGCGCTGGCTCTACGCCACGAACCACAAGGACATCGGCACCCTGTACATGGTGTTCGGGCTCGTGATGTTCCTGGTCGGCGGACTGCTCGCGATGATGATCCGGATCGAGCTGATCCAGCCCGGCATGCGGCTCATGCAGCCGGAGCTCTACAACCAGGTGATCACGGTGCACGGGCTCGTGATGGTGTTCGCGGCGCTGATGCCGATGACCGCGGGCCTCGCGAACTACCTGATCCCGATGATGATCGGCGCGCCGGACATGGCGCTGCCCCGGCTCAACAACTGGGGCTTCTGGCTCCTGCCGCCGGCCGCGATCATCCTGGTCGCGCCGTGGTTCCTGCAGCTCGCGGGGATCGGCAACGGCGCGATCGACACCGGCTGGACGATGTACGCGCCGCTGTCCGAGCAAGGCGGGATGGGGATCGACTTCGCGATCTTCGCGGTGTTCATCCTGGGACTGTCCTCGACGATGGCCTCGATCAACATCGTGGTCACGATC
>JAGWPU010000096.1 GCA_028870355.1 Gammaproteobacteria bacterium
AGCCCGCCCGTGAGCACATATCCGTCTCCCGGAAACCCGGCGCGGTTCAATCCGGCATGCCGGACAGCATTCCGCTCATCCAGCGAAAGTGTCCGCCATGCCAGCGGAACACTGTCCGGCATCACTCCGGTGTTGCCGCCGACTGTAATGTGACCCACCCCGTCGGGGTAAAAGTGGACCACCTGGGTAAAGATGGCGGTTTTGGAACCGCCCATGCTGACTCAGGAGCAAGCAGTGGAGATACGAGTTTTAAAGCGCCAGGGACTGAGTATCCGCGCGATCGCGCGCGAGACCGGTCTGTCGCGTGTGACAGTGCGGCGGTACCTACAGGATCCGGCGGCGGGAAAGCGATACGGGCCGCGTGAGCCGCGCCCGACGAAGCTCGGTCCGTTCATCGACTACGTTCGAGCTCGCGTGGAGGCGGCGCGGCCGGCGTGGATACCGGCGGCGGTGTTGCTGCGCGAGATCCGCGAGCGGGGTTACGAGGGCGGGATCAGTCAACTCAAGGCGTATCTGGCGCCGCTGAAGGCGCAGCCGCCCGAACCGCTGGTGCGCTTTGAGACCGAGCCCGGCGAGCAGATGCAGGCGGACTTCACGTACGTGCGGCGGGGTCGGTATCCGCTGCTGGCGTTCGTGGCGACGCTCGGCTACAGCCGCGCGAGCTTCGTACGTTTCACCCTGGGGGAGGACACGGCGACGTTGTGCGCCTGCCTGCGCGAGTCGCTGATCTACTTCGGCGGCGTCCCCGCACACGTGCTGCTCGATAACCCGAAGACCGTCGTGATCGAGCGTGACTGCTACGGGGAGGGTCAGCACCGCTTCAACCGCGAGTTGCTTGCGCTGGCCGAGGAGTTCGGCTTCCGGCCGCGGCTGTGTCGCCCATATCGGGCGAAGACCAAGGGAAAGGTCGAGCGCTTCAACGGGTACCTGAAGGGCAGCTTCCTGGTTCCGCTGGCCGCCACCCTGAAGCAGGCCGGTCTCGCACTCGACCTGGCGGCGGCCAACGGCCATATCGGCCCCTGGTTGCAGAACGTCGCCAATGCGCGCGTCCATGGCACCACCGGCGAGATCCCGAACGTCCGACTGCAGCTCGAGCGCGAGCATCTGCAGGCCTTGCCGGTGAGCGTGACCGCTAGCCCGTCGATTGCCATCGGGCGTGGCGCGCGCATGCCGCTGCCGTACGAGAGCCTGCAGCACCCGCTGTCCGTGTACGAGTCGCTGCTGGAGGTGGCCTGATGAACCTCCAGTACGAGCGCATTGCGCAGCTCTGCCAGCGGCTGCGCCTGCTGCACCTGGCCACCGAGTGGCCGGCCATCGCCGACGCCGCGGCCAAGCGAGAGGACAGCTTGGCGGACTTCCTGGAGCAATTGCTCTCGGCCGAGTGCAGCGCCCGCGAGCAGCGTACCCGCGAGGCGATGCTCAAACTCGCGACGCTTCCGGCGATCAAGACCCTGGAGGGCTACGACTTCGCCTTCGCCAGTGGGGCCCCGCGCAAGCAGATCACGGAGCTTGGCGGCTTGGCGTTCATCGAGCGGCACGAGAACATCGTTCTGCTCGGGCCCTCCGGAGTTGGCAAAACGCATATCGCCAGCGCCCTGGCCCTGAAGTCCACCCAGGCCGGAATCAAGACGCGCTTCATCACGGCAGCGGACCTGATGATCCAGCTGGCGATCGCCAAGGCCCAAGGCCGGATCACGGAGTACATGAACCGCGCGGTACTCGGGCCGCGCCTGTTGGTGATCGACGAACTCGGCTACCTGCCCTTCGGTCGGGAGGAGGCGAACCTGTTCTTCCAAGTCATCGCCAAACGCTACGAGCGCTCGAGCACGATCGTAACCAGCAATCTGCCGTTCACGCAGTGGGCCACGGCGCTCGCCGACGACGCCACGCTCACCGCCGCGCTCCTCGACCGACTGCTGCACCACGCACACATCGTGCAGATCAGCGGGGAGAGTTATCGCCTGAAGGACCGGAAGAAAGCCGGGCGTCCCACGGTCCTGGAATCGAAATAGGCCCTAAATACAGGCAGGAGGGTGGTCTACTTTTACTTCGGCGTTGACGATCAAAGGTGGTCCACATTTACTTCGGCGTTGACACGGTAACCCGACCATCCACCTCGTGCGGGCTGCGTGCCGACGGCGGACGTCGCGACCGCGATCGCGGTCTGGATTCCGAGGTACGGGGCGAACACCATGGCGCGCGAGAAAGCCCTACATCGCGGTGCCGATGGATCGCGTCTGGATTGTGCACGGCGCTCGTCCGCCCGGGGCTGTCGGGAGCGTCGCCGCGATGGACGGCAGATTGATACACTGGCGCGACGTCGTGCGTCGAGCGGCGATCGTCCGGCCATTCAGGGAGCCACGATGACGAGTCCATTTTGGGGCGGGCCGCTGCTCGGCCTGATCGTGCTGACGCTCCTGGTCGCGTTGCCGATCAAGATCGGCGCGCATCTGGTGAAGGCCGAACACCGGGGCTTGATCCGCTGCGGCTTCACCGCGTTCGTCGCGGCGCTCGGCGGCCTGCTCGGCGCGCTGTTCCTCGGCGGACTGATCGGTGGAACCCTCGCCTGGGCACTCGGGTATCTGCTCGCGATCCGGGCGATGCTCGGCACCTCGTTCCTCGGCGCGGTCGGCGTCGCGATCGTCGCCACCCTGATCTCGGTGGCGACGCTCCTGGTGCTGATGCATCTCGGCTGGCTGCTCGCGAGCCCGCCACCGGCCGGGTCGGTATCCATTTGAGGTCCGAGTAGGGGTGCGTCGGAACGCGCGCCGGGCGGGGGCGACCGAGGGTAGACTCCCCGGAAGCGATTCCAGGAAACTCGGATGATGGAACGCCGCCAGCTCCGCTCGATCGCCCTGCGCACACTGTTCGCTCTGCTCGCGGCCGCGCCGCCGTTCGCACTCGCCGGATCGGCACCGAGCCATTATCTGTTCGTCTGGGCGATGGAGGCGAGCCGGTATCACGATGCGATGCCGATGCTGGATCACGGTGCGCCGGACCTCGGCGCCTGGCGTCGCGACCAAGGACTCGGCAAGGACTTCCTCGCCGTCTTCGACGTGCGTCCGGGCGCGACGTTCGGTCGGCTGGTCGCGATGCGGCCGGCCGGCGAGGCGGTGATGGCCCACCACACGAGTTACGCGGAGCCGTCGGACGGGAGGCTGTACGCGAACGACTGGCTCGGCAATCGCACCAGCGTGTTCGATCTGCGCGACCCGCGCGATCCGCGGCTCGTGCGGCAATTCGGCAGCGTCGGCGCTTTCGGTTATCCGCACTCCTTCGTGCACCTCGCGAACGGCGATACCCTGGTGACGTTCCAGTATTCCGGCGGCTACAACCACGCGCCGGGCGGACTGGTGGAATTCGATCCGCAGGGGCGCGTGGTCAGACAGGCGTCCGCCGCGGTGCCCGGACACCCGAACGTCCGGCCCTACAGCCTTGCGGTCTCCGAGCGCCTCGACCGCGTCGTCACCGGCAGCGCCGACATGATGGGCGCGCAGGTCAGCCACGTCGTGCAGGTCTGGCGGCTGTCGGATCTGAAGTTGCTGAAGACGATGGTGCTGCCGGCGCCGCCGGCCTATTACGTGGACCCGGCGGCCGATGCGTCCGAGCCGCGCGTGCTCGCGGACGGCAAGACGATCGTCGTGCCGACGTTCAACTGCGGGCTGTTCCTGGTGCGCAAACTCGCGGGCCCGAACCCGACGCTCGAGCACATCTACGACTTCGGCTATCGGATCTGCGAGGTGCCGGTCGTGGCCGGCCATTACCTCGTCGAGACGATGGAGAGCGGCCATGCGATCGTGAGTCTCGACCTGCACGATCCGGCGCATCCGCGCGAGGTCAGCCGCCTGCTGCTGCCGCCGGACGAGTATCCGCACTGGCTCGCGCTCGAGCCGGACGGCGATCGTCTGGCGATCACCGGCTACGGGGCGCTCGCGACCCACGTGCGATTCGCGACGATCGATCGGCGCACCGGCCGGCTCCACCTCGAACGCGCGTCGATCGACTTCACGCGCGCCTGGCCGGATGGATGGCAGGGCAGCGCGATTCCGCACGGCGCGGTGTTCAGCCGTCCGATCGACGAGGGCGCAGCTCGCCGGCGTCGTCCGTAGATCCAGCGCAACGCGGCCGCGGAGATCGACGACGCGTGCGGCGTCGCACACTCGCCGTGGGCGATCACCGGGTGCTGCGCGGCGGCGCGCGCCGCCGCTGCTGCGCCGCGCCTTGCGCTGGGTAACGGCTCGGCGTAGATGCCAGAACGGCAGGCAGCGGGCGACCCCGGCAGGGGTCGCCGAATAACGAAAACAATAGGGAGGAAGTCCCCATGCGACGAGCGATCGGTTTCGCGTACGGACTCGCTTGCTATGCGGTGTTCTTCGCGGCCTTCGTCTATCTGATCGGTTTTCTCACCAACGCGCTGGTGCCGAAGGGCATCGACGGCGGCGCGAGCGCGGCGGTCGGTGTGGCGGCGCCGATCGATCTCGCGTTGATCGCGCTGTTCGGGGTGCAGCATTCGGTGATGGCGCGACCGTCGTTCAAGCAGCGCCTCGCGAGGGTGCTGCCGGAGAGCCTCGAGCGCAGCACCTTCGTGCTCGCCGCGAGTCTCGCGCTGATCGTGCTCTACGCGCTGTGGCGACCGCTGCCGCAGGTCGTCTGGTCGGTCGCGTCGCCGCTCGGCCGGGAGTCGTTTTGGGCGGTGCTGCTCGGCGGCTTCGGGATCGTGTTGGCGAGTTCTTTCATGATCGATCACTTCGACCTGTTCGGGCTGCGGCAGACATGGCTCGAACTGGTCGGGCGGCCGTATCGGCACCCGCCTTTCCAGGTCACCTACCTGTACCGGTTCGTCCGTCATCCACTCTACCTCGGCCTGCTGCTCGGGATCTGGTCGACCCCGCGGATGACGCTCGGGCATCTGCTGTTCGCGGTCGGGATGACGGGTTACCTGTGGATCGGGGTCCGTTACGAGGAGCGTGATCTCGAGCGATTCCTCGGCGAGGACTACCGAAGTTATCGGCGTCAGGTGCCGATGTTCGTGCCGAGGCTCGCGAAGCCGTACGCTACGGTGAAGGGCCGGCCGGGCATCACGACGTAGCCGAATCCCGCGCCGGTTACTTCTTCGGCGGCTCCGCGTTCGTCCCGAGCGAGTCGGCGATCCGCGCGGCCTTCGCGTCCGACGTCGCCTTGGCGGGTCGTTCCCAGCCCTCGACGCTGACCTGCTTCGCGCGGGCGAGCGCGAGCTGGCCCGCGGGCGTGTTCGCGGTGATCGTCGAGCCGGCGCCGATCGTCGCACCCGCGCCGATGCGCACCGGCGCGACCAGCATCGCGCCGGAACCGATGAACGCCGCATCGCCGATCACCGTCGGCCACTTGTTCTGGCCGTCGTAGTTGCAGGTGATCGTGCCGGCGCCGACGTTCACGTCGCGCCCCACCGTCGCATCGCCGAGATAGGTCAGGTGATTCGCCTTGCTGCCCTCGCCGAGCTCGCTGTTCTTCACCTCGACGAAATTGCCGACGTGCACGCGCGCGTGCAGCCGCGCACCCGGGCGCAAGCGCGCGAACGGTCCGATCCGGCAATCCTCGCCGACGATCGCCTCCTCGAGAACGCAGTTCGCGTGCACCTGGGTATCGGCGCCGAGCGTGACGTCCCGCAGGCAGCAGTTCGGCCCGATGCGCACCCGGTCGCCGAGCGTGACCCGCCCTTCGAGCACGACGTTCGCGTCGAGGAATACGTCGCGGCCGACGCGGACTTCGCCGCGCACGTCGATGCGCGCCGGATCCGCGAGCGTCGCGCCGGCCTCCATCAACGCGCGCGCGCGGCGCTGTCGCAGCGCCGCTTCGGCCTCGGCGAGCTGGCATTTGTCGTTCACGCCCATGACCTCGACCGTCGAAGGAGCCTCGATCGCATCGACCACGATCCCGTCGGCGACCGCGAGGCCGACGACGTCGGTGAGATAGTACTCGCGCTGCGCATTGTCGGCGCGCACCCCGTCGAGCAGCCGGCGCAAGGTCCCGGCCGGCGCCGCGAGCAGTCCGGTGTTGACCTCGCGGATCGCGCGCTGGTCGGCGTCGGCGTCGCGCTCCTCGACGATCTTCGCGATCCGGCCGTGCGGATCGCGGACGATGCGGCCATAGCCTCGGGGATCCGCGACATCGGCGGTGAGGAGCGCGAGCGATCCGCGCGCCGCGGGCACGGCCAGCCGGCGCAGCGTCGCCGCTTCGATCAGCGGTACGTCGCCGTAGAGGATCAGTACGCCATGCTCGTCCGGGATGTGCGGCAGCGCCTGGCGGACCGCGTGGCCGGTGCCGAGCTGCTCGGCCTGCAGCACCCAGTCGAGATCGGGATCGGGGAGCGCCGCGCGCACCCGCTCGCCGCCATGACCGTGCACCACGTGGATCGCCGCCGGCGCGAGCGCGCGCACGGCGTCGACGACGTGGCGCAGGAGCGGCGCGCCGGCGAGCGGCTGCAGGACTTTCGGCAGGTCGGAGTTCATCCGCCGCCCCTGCCCCGCCGCGAGGATCACGACCGAGAGCTGCATCGCGATGACCGCGGCGCCGCGGGCGGCCTCAGCGCTTCTTGCGCAGCCGTTCGATCGCGCGCAGCTGCGCCGCGGCGCGCGCGAGCTCGGCCTGGGCCTCCGCGAGCTCGATCTTGTCGGTGCGCTCCTGCATCGCATCCTGGGCGCGGCGACGCGCATCGAGCGCGGCCGCCTCATCGAGGTCGCGCGCGCGGACCGCGGTGTCGGCGAGCACCGTGACCTGGTGCGGCTGCACTTCGAGCGCGCCGCCGCCGATGAAGAACGACAGCTCCTCCGGCTCGCCCGGCGCCTGCACGCGCACTTCGCCCGGCCTCAGGTTGGTCAGCAGCGGCGCGTGCCGGGGCGCGATGCCGATCTCGCCCTCGACCGCCGGCGCGAACACCATGCTCGCGTCGCCGGCGTAGATCTGGCCTTCGGCGCTGACGATGTCGACGTGAATCGTGTTCGGCACGGCTTGGTTCCTCGCGCTCACTGGAGCGTCTTGGCCTTCTCGACCGCTTCCTCGATCGCGCCGACCATGTAGAACGCCTG
>JAGWPU010000097.1 GCA_028870355.1 Gammaproteobacteria bacterium
GCACGCGCACGCCGGCGCGGGCCCGCTCGATCAGCGCCGACGCGAGCGCCCGGCCGAGCTCGTCGTCGCCGATCAGGAACGTGCCGACTTCGAGCCGGTCGCGCGCCGCGCCGATCGTCGCGAGGAGCGCTTCGCGTGCGGCGCGTCCGTCCGGGTGCAGCCGCACGCGCGCGGGCGCGGCGTCGGGCAGGTCGAAGCTCTCGATCAGCGCGCGCGCCCAGTGGCGCGCGTCGGGCGCGCGCGGCGCATGAACCTGCGGCCGCGGGCGCACGACCTTGCGCCGTCCGAACAGGAGGTAGATCGGCAACGCGAGGTACGGCAGCGCGATCAGGCCGAGCACCCACGCGATCGCGATCGACGGGGGACGGCGGGTCTGCGCGCTGCGGGTCGTGAGCACGTAGGTGAGCACGCTCGCGGCGACCGCGAGCCCGTGCGTCGACAGCGCGATCCCCCAGGCGTCGACGCTCGCGCTCATCGCGCCGTCCCGATCAGTCGGCGATCTTCACGACCGCCTTGCCGAAGTTGCGGCCCGCGAGCAGTCCGACGAACGCTTGCGGCGCGTGCTCGAGGCCGTCGACGACGTCCTCGCGGTAGGTCACCGAGCCGTCGCGCAGCCACCCGGACATGCGCTCGAGGAACTCCTCGTAACGCGGGCCGTAGAAGTCGAACACGATGAAGCCGCGGATCATGATCCGCTTCACCAGGATCGCGCGCAGCAGCGCGGGCGCGAACTGCGCGCCGAGCGCCGGGGTCTCGTCCTGGTAGTGCGCGATCAGGCCGCAGACCGGCACCCGCGAATGCAAGTTCAGCAGCGGCAGCACCGCACGCAGCACCGCACCGCCGACGTTCTCGAAGTACACGTCGATCCCGCCGGGGCACGCGGCCGCGAGTTGCTCGGGGAACGCCGGATCGCGATGATCGACGCAGGCGTCGAAGCGCAGCCCCTCGACCGCCCAGCGGCACTTGTCGGCGCCGCCCGCGATCCCGACCACGCGGCAGCCTTCGCGCTTCGCGAGCTGGCCGACGACCGAGCCGACCGCGCCGGTCGCGGCGCCGACCACGACCGTCTCGCCGGCGCGTGGCCGGCCGATCTCGAGCAGGCCCATGTACGCGGTGAAGCCCGGCATCCCGAGCACGCCGAGCGCGTACGAGGGATGCGCGAACCCCGCGGGAAGCTTGCGCAAGCCATCGCCGGCCGCGACCGCGTAGTCCTGCCAGCCGCCCATGCCGACCACGAGATCGCCGGCCTGGAAACGCGGATCGCGCGAGGCCGCGACGCGCGCGACCGTGCCGCCGACCATGGGCTCGCCGATCGCGACCGGTGGCGCGTAGGAGGGCGCGTCACTCATCCGGCCGCGCATGTACGGGTCGAGCGAGAGCCACAGATTCCGCAGCAGCACCTCGCCCGCGGCCGGCGCGGGCACGGGCGCGCGCTCGAGGCGAAACGCGCTCTCGGATGCGGCGCCGGTCGGGCGCGCGGCGAGGACGATGCGGCGATTGTCGGGGGCGGTCATGAGCGATCGGACTCCGTCGGTTGCGTTCGAATCGAGTGTAGCCGGTCGGGCGGCGTTGCGGGTATTCTTCCCGGGATGCCAAACGCTTCCGACCGCGACCCGCGGAGCGCGACCCCCGCCGCCCCGGTCGGCACGGTCGACACCGCGCTCCGGCACACCGCGCACCTGCTCTCGACGGATCCGACCCTCGCGGCCGAACAGGCGAGCGAGGTGCTGCGCGTCGCGCCGAACCATCCGCTCGCGCTCGCGTATCTCGGCGCGGCGCGGCGCGCGACGGGCGATCTGGCCGGCGCGCTCGCGATCCACGAGCCGCTCGCGGCGGCGCATGCGCACTGGGGTCCGGCGCAGCACGAACTCGCGCTGTCGCTGCTCGCCGCGGGTCGGCGCGACGAGGCGATCGCCGCGCTGCGCCGCGCGGTCGCGCAACAGCCGAACCTCGTGGATGCGTGGCGCACGCTCGGCGACCTGCTGTTCGAGCGGGGTGATGCGGCCGGCGCCGATGCGGCGTATGCCCGGCAGATCCAGGCGGCGACCGAGGATCCGCGCCTGCTCGCGCCCGCGGCGGCGCTGTGCGCGAACGACGTGCCGCGGGCCGAGGCTCTGCTGCGCGCCCACCTGAAGCGTTACCCGACCGACGTCGCCGCGATCCGGATGCTCGCCGAGGTCGCCGCGCGGCTGCGGCGCTACCGGGATTCGGCGCGCTTGCTCGAGCGCTGCCTCGAACTCAACCCGAGCTTCGACGAGGCACGACAGCAGTATGCGCTCGTGCTCCACCGACAGAACGACGAGCCGGCGGCGCTGCGCCAGATCGATGCGCTGCTCGCGAAGGATCCGCACAATCCGGGCTACCGGAACCTGCAGGCGGCGATCCTGGTGCGGCTCGGCGACGTCACCCAGTCGATCGAGATCTACGATGAGCTGCTCGCGCGGCATCCGGGCCTGCCGAAGATCTGGATGAGCTACGGCCATGCGCTCAAGACCGGCGGCCGCGACGCGGACAGTGCGGCGGCGTACCGGCGCAGCGTCGCGCTGCGGCCGGGCCTCGGCGAGGCGTACTGGAGCCTCGCGAACCTGAAGACCGTGCAGTTCGCGCCGACCGAGATCGCCGCGATGCGCGCGCAGCTCGCGCGCGCGGATCTGGCCGAAGAGGACCGGTTCCACCTGCACTTCGCGCTCGGCAAGGCGCTCGAGGACGCCGGCGAGTACGCCGAGTCGTTCGCCGAGTACGCGGCCGGGAACCGCGTGCGCCGGGCGGGGCTGCGCTACTCGGCCGAGGAGCTCAGCGAGCACGTGCGCCGTTCGAAGCGGCTGTTCACGGCGGAGTTCTTCGCCGCGCGTCGCGGGGTCGGCTGCGCCGCGCCGGATCCGATCTTCGTGGTCGGCCTGCCGCGCGCGGGCTCGACGCTGATCGAGCAGATCCTCTCGAGCCACTCGGCGATCGAGGGCACGATGGAGCTGCCCGACATCCCGGCGCTCGCGCGGCCGTTCTACGGCCAGCGCGACGGCGAGCCCGGATATCCCGAGGCGCTCGCGGCGCTCGACGCCGACGCCTGCCGGGCGCTCGGCGAGCGCTACATCGAACAGACGCGGATCCAGCGGCGTCGCGGCGCGCCGTACTTCGTCGACAAGCTGCCGAACAACTTCGTGCACCTCGGCCTGATCCACCTCGCGCTGCCGAACGCAAAGATCATCGATGCGCGGCGGCATCCGCTCGGCTGCTGCTTCTCGTGCTTCAAGCAGCACTTCGCGCGCGGCCAGGGGTTCACCTACGATCTGACCGACCTCGGGCGCTACTACCACGACTACGTCGAGCTGATGGCGCACTTCGACGCGGTGCTGCCCGGGCGGGTGCACCGGGTGCACTACGAGCGGATGATCGAGGACACCGAGGGCGAGGTGCGGCGCCTGCTCGCGTATCTCGGCCTGCCGTTCGAGACGGGCACCTTGCGCTTCTACGAGACCGAGCGCGCGGTGCGCACCGCGAGCGCGCAGCAGGTCCGCCAGCCGATCTATCGCGCCGGGCTCGACCAATGGCGCCACTACGAGCCCTGGCTCGATCCGCTGAAACGCGCGCTCGGACCCGTGCTCGCCGCCTATCCGGCGACGCCGGAATTTTGATTTTGCGGTTTTATGGCATAATCGCCGGCTTTAGTGCGTATTTGCGACAGGGGAACTTTCGACATGACCCGTAGCCGGCAACGAAAACTCAAGCGAAATCAGAGAATTGATTCGATCCGCGCGGTCCGGAACGGCGCGCTCGCGGTGGCCTCCGCGCCTGTGGCGTCGGCGCTACTCCTGTGCATGCACACGGCCAGCGCGGCCGATGCGAACGGCGCGAGCGCGGCGAGCGACAACGGCAACGGCGGGGCGCTCGCCGAGATCGTCGTGACCGCCGAGAAGCGCGCGCAGAACCTGCAGAACGTGCCGCTCAGCATCCAGGCGTTCGACACGCGCGACCTGCAGCGGCTGCACGTGACCGACTTCAACCAGTACGTGAAGTACCTGCCGACCGTGTCGTTCCAGGAGGCCGAGGGTCCCTCGTTCGAACACACCTACATGCGCGGCGTCGCGAGCGGCGGCGACGGCAACCACTCCGGATCGCTCCCGTCGGTCGGCATGTACCTCGACGAGCAGCCGGTCACGACGATCGACGGCAACCTCAACATCCACATCTACGACATCCAGCGCGTGGAGTCGCTCGCGGGTCCGCAGGGCACGCTGTACGGCGCGAGCTCGGAGGCGGGCACGATCCGCATCATCACCAACAAGCCGGACGTGCACAAATTCGAGGCCGGCTACGATCTCGACGGCAACTCGGTCGACCACGGCGGCATCGGCTACACGGCCGAAGGCTTCGTGAACCTGCCGATCGCCGACATCGCGGCGGTGCGCCTGGTCGGCTGGTACGAGAAGGACGCCGGCTTCATCGACAACGTGCACCAGACGATCAATTTCCAAGGGCCGAATGGCACGACGATCCCGTTCGACAACGCGAGCCAGGTCAAGCGCCACTACAACGACGTGGTCACCAAGGGCGGGCGCGCGGAGTTCGCGATCGACCTGAACGACCACTGGACGATCCTGCCGACCGTGATGGGGCAGGTGGCCGACACCAACGGCAATTTCGCGTACAACCCGGCGCTCGGCGACCTGAAGGTCGCGCACTTCTCGCCCGACACGGTGCACGACACCTGGACGCAGTCGGCGCTCACCGTGAAGGGCAAGATCCACGGGTTCGACCTCGTCTACGCGGGCGCCTGGCTCACGCGCAACACCCACGAGCACAGCGATTACGCGGATTATTCGCTCGCCTACGATCTCGCGTACAGCTTCGCCGGGTACGGCGCGTACTTCGTCGACAATGCCGGCAACACGATCAACCCGGCGCAGCAGATCTACGGGAACGACCATTACACCAAGCTCAGCAATGAGCTGCGGATCGTGTCGCCGAAGAGCGAGCCGTTCTACTTCACCGCGGGCGTGTTCGCGGAACGGCAGGTCCACGAGATCCTGCAGAACTACGTGATCGACAACAACAATCAGCCGCTCGCGACGAGCCTGTCGGTCCCGGGCTGGCCGGGCACGCTGTGGCTCACCGACCAGGAACGCGTCGACCGCGACCAGGCCTTGTTCAGCGAGTTCTCGTACCGGTTCACCCCGAGGTTGACCGGGACCGCGGGTGCGCGCTACTACACCTTCGACAACACGCTCGACGGGTTCTACGGGTTCTCGGCGAACTTCAGTTCGCACGAAGGCGTCGCAACCTGCCCGTCCCCGAACCTGCCGTGGCGCAACGCGCCGTGCTCGGATCTCAATGGCCGCAGCACCGGGTCCGGGATCACGCCGAAGCTCAACCTGACCTACAAGATCTCCTCGAACAAGCTGATCTACGCGACCTACTCGAAGGGCTTCCGGCCGGGCGGCGTGAACCGCAACGGCGGCGGCAAGATCCCGCCGTACAAGCCGGACTACCTGATCAACTGGGAGTTCGGCTGGAAGACGCAGTGGGACGACAACCGCTTCCGCTGGAACGGCGCGGTGTTCTTCGACAAGTGGAAGGACTTCCAGTTCGCTTATCTGGGGCCGAACGCGCTCACGATCATCGCGAACGCCGGTGCGGCGGACGTGAAGGGCATCGAGACCAATGTCGCATGGCGCGCGACCCGCGCGCTCACCCTGACGAGCGGGATCGCCTATCTCGACGCGAAGCTGACCCGGGAGTATTGCGCGCCGAAGCCCGGCGATACCCCCGCGCAGGACTGCTACGCCGGCACCACCTACGAGCAGTACGCGCCGAACGGCCAGCAGCTCCCGGTCACGCCGAAGGTCAAGGGCGACGTGACCGCGCGCTACACGTTCATGCTGGGCTCGCTGCACGCCAACGTGCAGGGCTCGGCGGTGTACGTCGGACCGCGCTGGGCGGACCTGCGGATGGTCGCGCGCAACGACCTCGGCCGGGAGCCCGCGTATACGCTCGCGGACCTGTCGTTCGGGATCGACAAGGGCAACTGGCACGCGGGGCTCTACGTGAACAACGTGTTCGACAAGCGGGCGGTGCTCGACCGCTTTGCGCAGTGCGACGTTGCGACCTGCGGGAGCGTCGCGATCTATTCCGTGCCGAACCAGCCGCGCACCATCGGCGTGAAGTTCGGTCAGAGGTTCTGAACGAACCTCTATACGGAAACGGCTGAGCGCGCGCCGCGCGCGCCGCCCCTCGAGGGCAGCGCGCGCGGCGACGTCCTGGTCGTCGGCGCCGGATTCACGGGGCTCTCCACCGCGCTGCAACTCGCGGAGCGCGGCGTCGCCGTGATCGTCGTCGATGCCGAGTCGATCGGGTTCGGTGCGTCCGGGCGCAATGGCGGCCAGGTCAATCCGGGCCTGAAGCCCGATCCCGACGAGGTCGAACGGCGGTTCGGCGCCGAGCGCGGGCGCGCGATGAACGATCTGGCCGGCGGCGCGCCGTCCTTCGTGTTCTCCCTGATCGAGCGCCTCGGGATCCGCTGCGAGGCCCGGCGCAACGGCACGCTGCGCGCGGCCGCGCACGCCGCGCATCTCGCCGGGGTCGAACGCACCGCGGCGCAGTGGGCGGCGCGCGGCGCGCCGGTCGAATTCCTCGATCGCGATGCGGTTGCGGTGGCGACGGGGTGCGAGCGCTATCGCGGCGCGATGCTCGACCGGCGGGGTGGCGACCTCAACCCCTTGTCCTACGCGCGGGGACTCGCGCGCGCGGCGATCGATGCGGGCGCGCGGATCCACGAAGGCACCCGGATCGCGTCGCTCGCGCGGGTGGCCGGCGGCTGGCGCGCGCGGGCTGCGCGCGGCGAGGTCGTCGCGAACCGCGTGGTGATCGCGACCAACGGCTACAGCGACGGGCTGTGGCCGCGGTTGCGGCGCTCGGTGGTTCCGGTGTTCAGCCAGATCGCCGCGACCGCGCCGCTCCCGGACGCGCTCGCGGCGCGGATCCTGCCCGGCCGGTCGGTGCTCTACGAAAGCGGCCTCGTGACGGTGTACTACCGGATCGATGCGGGCGGACGCCTGTTGATCGGTGGGCGCGGGCCGTTGCGCGAGGTCGGCGCGCCGCACGAGCTCGGACATCTCCTCGCCTATGCCCGCCGGCTGTGGCCCGCGCTCGGCGAGACCGCATGGACCCACGCCTGGGGCGGGCGGATCGCGATGACGATCGACCATTACCCGCACTTGCACGAGCCCGCGGAGGGGGTCCTGATCGCGCTCGGCTACAACGGCCGCGGGGTCGCGCTCGCGACCGCGCTCGGCGCCGAGGTCGCGCGCCGCGTGCTCGATCCGC
>JAGWPU010000098.1 GCA_028870355.1 Gammaproteobacteria bacterium
GACCGCCGGCGAACCGTTCGACTATCAGCTGCTCGTGCACGGCCATCAATTCCTGCTGCGCGCGACCGGCCCGATGCAGACCGTCGCGCCCGGCGCGACCGCGAGCTTCGCCGAGAGGGCGTTCGTCGGCCCGAAGCTGCAATCCCAGCTCGCCGCGACCGGCCCGAAGCTGCAGCTCGCGGTCGACTACGGCAAGGTGACCGTGCTCGCCGAGCCGCTGTTCCACGTGCTGAGCTGGGTGCACGGGATCACCGGCAACTGGGGCTGGTCGATCATCCTCGTCACCGCGCTGATCAAGCTGATCTTCTATCCGCTCTCCCAGGCGAGCGGCCGGTCGATGGCGAAGATGCGCAACGTCGCGCCACGGATGAAGCAGATCCAGGAGACCTACAAGGACGATCGCGAGAAGCTCGGCCGCGCGATGATGGAGCTGTACAAGAAGGAGAAGGTGAATCCGCTCGCCGGCTGCCTGCCGATGGTCGTGCAGATCCCGTTCTTCATCTCCTTCTACTGGGTGCTGGTCGAGAGCGTCGAGATGCGCCAGGCGCCGTTCATGTTCTGGATCAACGATCTGTCGGTGCGCGACCCGTACTTCGTGCTGCCGCTGTTCCTCGGCGGCGCGATGTTCGCGCAGTTCAAGCTGAACCCTGCGCCACCGGATCCGACCCAGGCGAAGGTGATGCAGTTCATGCCGCTGGTGATGACCGCGACGATGGCCTGGTTCCCCTCGGGCCTCGTGCTCTACTGGCTCACGAACACCTTGTTGTCGATCGCGCAGCAGTGGCGGATCAACCAGATCGTGCAGCGCGAGTCGCGCAAGCGCGAGTGAGCCGGCGGCCCGTTCCGCGGCGCGAGCGTTCGCGGCGGCTCGGCCGATGAGCGCGCTCGACACGATCGTCGCGATCGCGACGCCGCCCGGGCGGGGCGCGATCGGCATCGTTCGGATCAGCGGCCCGGCCACCGCGCGGATCGCCGCCACGCTGCTCCGCCGCTGCCCGCCGCCGCGAACCGCGACGCTCGCGACGTTCCGCGAGGCCGACGGCGGCGCGATCGACCAGGGACTCGCGCTCTATTTCCCGGGACCGCAGTCGTTCACCGGCGAGGACTCGCTCGAGCTGCACGGTCACGGCGGCCCGGTCGTGCTGGATGCGCTCGTACGGCGTTGCCTCGCGCTCGGTTGCCGGGCGGCCCGACCCGGGGAATTCAGCGAGCGGGCGTTCCTCAACGGCAAGATCGACGTCGCGCAGGCCGAAGGCGTCGCCGACCTGATCGACGCCGCGTCGAGCGCGGCGGCCCGCGCCGCGGCGCGGTCGATGCAGGGCGAGCTCTCCGCGCGGGTGCACGCGTTGCAAGCCGAACTCACCGCGCTGCGCGTCCGGCTCGAGGGTGCGATCGACTTTCCGGACGAGGAGGTGCCGCTGCTCGACGACGGCGAGGTCGCGACCCGGCTCGCCGCGCTGCGCGGATCGCTCGTCGCGTTGCGCGACGAGGCGCACCGCGGTGTGCGCCTCGTCGAAGGCCTCACCGTCGTGATCGCCGGCAAGCCGAACGCCGGCAAATCGAGCCTGCTCAACCGACTCGCCGGGGACGAAGTCGCGATCGTGACCGATCTGCCCGGGACGACCCGGGATCTGCTGCGCCATTCGGTGCTCGAGGACGGGATCCCGCTGCACCTCGTGGACACGGCCGGCTTGCGGGTCGCGGGCGATGCGATCGAGGCCGAAGGGATTCGCCGCGCGCGCGCGGCGATCGCGCGCGCCGACCTCGTGCTCTACGTCGTCGACGCGGCGCGCGAGCGAGCGGAGGTTGGCGCGATCGGCACCGAGATGGCGGCGATCGCGCCCGGCGTGCCGGTCGCGATCGTGCTCAACAAGATCGACTTGCTCGCCGCCGAAGCGCACGACGACCTGCCGACCGCGACCGACCCTCCGGGTGTGATCGCACTGAGCGCCCGCACCGGCGCCGGCGTCGACCGGCTGCGCGCGCGGCTGCGTGCGAGCGCCGGCGAGCAATCGGCGGAGGTCTCCGTCGTGAGTGCGCGGCGCCGCCACCTCGACGCGCTCGGCCGCGCCGGTGCGCATCTCGACGAGGCGGAGCGCGTGCGGCGCGACACCGGCGCGCCGGAGCTCGTCGCCGAGGAGCTGCGCTGCGCGCAAGCCGCGCTCGGCGAGATCACCGGCGAGTTCACCAGCGACGATCTGCTCGGCGAGATCTTCCGCAGCTTCTGCATCGGGAAATAGTCTCGAGCGGCCACGGCGGGGCTTGATCCCGAGCCGTGGGCTTCCCGGCGCGGGTACGACGGCGCGACACTCGCTCCCCGGCGGTCGAGGCCGGTTGCCCTGCGGCCTCCCGCCGACCGGTCAGTCGCCGGTCGGAACGTTCGGCAACGGATCGCCTTCGCCGCACTTCGCGAGGCGGGCGAGCACTCCGAGCAAGCCCACCAGAGCGACCGCGGCGAGCGCCGTCTCGAGCGGATAACGCCACAGCAGCCACAGCATGACCGCGGCGGAGGCCGTGATCACGGTGAGGCCGAAGCTCAGGCGGATCCGCGATAGTACCGGTTCGCGCATCTCCACATCCCCATCATCCCGACATCCTCGAAATGCCAGGTTCATCACAGTTATTAGATTTATGTCATGTTATAGCAAGCTTCGCGGCGCTTGCCCAGCCCGCGCGGCCGGTCGGCGTCGCGTTTCATGGTTTCCCCGAAGGCTGCCCGGGTCGCGGCCGGGCGCCGCGCGGCGGCCGTTTCAACCGAGCATCGTCTCGCGGCGCCACTGGCGCTGGGTGAACACGAACAGCACGAGCGCGAGGAGGAGCGAGGAGGCGGCGGACACCACCAGGTCGAGCGCGCCGATCGGCCGGCTTTCGAGCAGACTCGTCATCAGCAGATGCTGGCTCAGCGAAGGCACGACCATCCACGCCGGGCTCGCCCGCAGCGAGTAGATGCTCGCGAACGCGATCGGCAGCGTCGGCACCAGCAGCACCGCCGCGACGTAGCTCTGCGCTTCGCGATAGCTGCGCGTGAACGAGGCGACGAAGGTCATCAACGCCGCGCCGACCGGCACGAACGGCACGCAGATCGCGAAGAACTCGAGCGCCATCAGCGGCCCGAAATCGCTGCGCATCCCGAGCCGCTCGAGCGGCAGGAGGTGCAGCACGCCGAGGAACGCCGCGAGGCAGATCGCGAGGGAGGCGGCCATCGAGGCCGAGGTCGCGAGGATCTTGCCGCCGACCAGCGCGCCGCGCGCGATCGGTACCATCAGCAGGGCCTCGAGCGACCCGCGCTCGCGCTCGCCGGCGGTCGCGTCGATCGCGAAATACAGCCCCCCCATCAGCACCGCGAACAGCACGAAGTAGGTCATCAGGCCGATCAGCGACACCGCGCGCGCCGACGCACTCGCGACGTCGATGGAATCGATCGTGACCGGCGCCGCGATCAGCGGGTCGACCCCGCGCACCTGCAGCCGCAGCTGCGCGATCGCGCTCGCGTAGGCCTGCAGCATCGCGCCCGCCCGTGCTGCGTCGCCCCGGGTGGCGTTGTCGGCGCTGTCGGCGACCAGCAGCACGCGCGCCGGCTCCCCGTGCTCGAATCGCCGCGGATAGTCGCGCGGCACGATCAGCACGACGCCGGCGCGGCCGCGCTCGACCGCGCTGCGGGCGGCCCGCTCGCCGAACGGCGCGCGCTGCAGCCGTGCCCCCGCCGCGGTCAGGTACGCGAGCAGATCCGGCGCGCGCTCGCCGTGCACGACCGCGAGCGAGACGCTCTGGCGCGCGCTGCCCGCGTCCTCGGCGACGATGCGCGAGACCATCACGCCGAACAGCAGCGGCCCGAGCAGCGGCCCGAACACCAGCGCCGAGAACAGCGTGCGCCGATCGCGGGCGTTCTCGAGCAGTTCCTTGCGGAACACCGTCCACAGCGCGCGCATCGCTAGGCGGCTCCCTCGCCGAGCGGTGCTTCGTCCTCGCGCTCGCCGTCGGCGAGGATCCGCAGGAACGCCTCCTCGAGCGTCGTCGTGCCGCTGCGCACCCGCAAGGCCGCCGGCGTGTCGTCGGCGAGCACGCGGCCGCCGCCGATGATCACGATCCGGTCGCAGAGCGCCGACACCTCCTGCATCACGTGCGAGGAGAACAGGATGCACCGGCCTTCGGTCCGCAGTTCCGCGAGCACCCCGCGCAGCGCCCGGATCGCCATCACGTCGAGTCCGTTGGTCGGCTCGTCGAGCACGAGATTGCGCGGCTCGTGCACCAGCGCACGGGCGAGCGCGACCTTGACCCGCTGGCCCTGCGAATACGATTTTGCGGGGCGATCGAGGAAGTCCGCCATGCCGAGCCGCTCCCGCCAGCGGTCGATCTCGCGTCCGATCCGCGCCGCCGGGATCCGGTGCAGCGCGCCGAAGTACGCGATGTTCTCGCGTCCGGTGAGGTGGCCGTACAGGCCGGCGGCGTGCGGCAACGCGCCGAGCCGCGCCCGTGCCGCGGACGCTTCGCCGCCGACGTCGATGCCGTCGATGCGGGCCTCGCCGCGATCCGGCGCGAGCACGCCGCCGATCAGCCGCAGGCAAGTCGATTTCCCGGCGCCGTTCGGGCCGAGGAGCCCGGTGATCCGTCCGTCGCCCGCGACGAACGAGATCTCGCGCACCGCGTCGATCGCGCCGAACCGCTTGCAAAGTCCCCGCGCCTCGATCACGGCGCGGGTCCCGCCGGACTCAGGAAGAACGGCGACGGCCGCAGCGCCCAGAGGCACGACGTATCCAGGCGGCGCGGCGCGTGCGTTGCGAGGAAGCGCTCCATCAGCCGGGGCACGCAACCGGTCGCGAGCTGTCCGTGGCCTTCGCCCGCGAGCACGATCAGCCGGTGATCGCTCAGGCCGGCCGCGACCGCGCGGGCTTGCGCCGGTGGGGTCACCGGATCGTCCTCGCCGGCGAGCAGCAGGGTCGGGATCGCGCTGTGCAACGGCGCATGCAGCGCCGGATCGACCGGTCCGCGCGGCCACCGTGCGCAGACCGACCGCAGCTGATCGAGCGCGTCGGTCCCCTGGTAAGTCTCGGTGAGCCGCGCGGAGTCGAACACCCGCGGGTCGTAGTCCGGGACGTCCTCGCTGCACACGACGCTGTTCTGCATGCCGATCGCGATCTGCCCCTCGACGCGGCGGGTCGTCAGCACCGCCTGGGCGGCGAGCGGCCCGAGGTTGCCGGCCGCACCCTCGTGGATCAGCAGCGGCAGGAGCGAGGCCTCGGCGGCGTCGTACGACAGGAACCGGAAGGCCGTCGCGAGCACGGCCCGCGTGAATGGCACGGTGAGCGGGGCGCCGCTGCGCGGGTCGGTGATCGTGACCGGCACCGTGCGCGGCCCGAACCGCCGGCGCAGCGTCGCCAGGTCCGTCGCGAGCTGCGGGAACGCGGCGGCACAGCGGGGCGTGCGCTCGCAGCGGGCGATGATCCGCTGCAGCGCGCGTTCGCCGTCGAGCGGGGTCGAGGGGCCGATCGGCTGGGTCGGATCGAGCACGCCGTCGAGGATCGCGGCCCGCACCGCACCCGGGTGCAGGCGCATGTACTCGATCGCGACGCGGGTCCCGTAGGACGCGCCGTACAGATCGATCCGCGCGAGTCCCAGCCGGCGCCGCAGCGCGTCGAGATCGCCGATCGCGGCGTCGGTGGTGAAGAACCGCACCCGATCCCCGTATTTCGCGAGGCAGGCGCGGGTGGCCTGCTGCGCCTCGGCGAGCGCGGCCGCACCGACGTCGAAATCGTCCGGATAGCGGCAGTCGAGCGGCGACGACCCGCCGGTGCCCCGCTGATCGAGCAGCACGATGTCGCGGTGCCGGTGAATCCACGCGAACGCGGGCGCGGCGCTCGCGTACAGCGCGGTCGCCGCCTGTCCCGGGCCGCCGGCGAGCACGAACAACGGGGTTGCGCGCCGGTCGTCGAGCGCGCGCACGACCGCGTAGCGCAAGCGCAGGCGCGGGCCGGTCGGGGCAGCCGGGTTCTCCGGCACGATCAGCTGACCGCAGTGCGCCGGCAGCGAACTCGTGCCGAGGGGATTCAGGAGCCGGCATGGCCGCAGCGCATCGTCGGCGCGCGCCGCGTGCGCTGCGGTGATCGAAGCGGCAAGCAACAGGGCCGCGAGCGCGATGCGCATGCCTGGACTCCGACGGATCGGCCGCGAGGGCGGGCACTCCCGGCCGCTAGTGTAACGACCCGCTTCGCACGAACCGTCGCGAATTGGTAGATTTGCGAGCCAGTTCTGCTTCTCCGGCGGGAGTCCTCATGACCGTGATCCGCGAAGACGACGTGATCGACAGCGTGGCCGATGCGCTGCAGTACATCTCTTACTACCACTCGCCGGACTTCATCCGTGCGATGGGCCGAGCCTACACGCTCGAGAAGGGCCCGGCGGCGCGCGACGCAATCGCGCAGATCCTCACGAACTCGCGGCTGTGCGCGCTCGGCCACCGCCCGATCTGCCAGGACACCGGCATCGTCGTCGTGTTCCTGCGCGTCGGCATGGACGTGCGCTGGGAGGGCTCGCGGTCCCCCGAGGCGATGATCAACGAGGGCGTGCGGCGCGCGTACCGCAACCGCGACAACCCGCTGCGCGCCTCGATCGTCGCGGATCCGGCGTTCACCCGCGTGAATACGCGCGACAACACGCCCGCGGTGATCCATACCGAGATCGTGCCCGGCGACCGGGTCGAGATCACGGTTGCGGCGAAGGGCGGGGGCTCGGAGAACAAGGCGATGTTCGAGATGCTGAACCCCTCCGACGACGTCGCCGACTGGGTCGTCGAGCGCGTCCCGGAGATGGGGGCGGGCTGGTGCCCGCCCGGCATGCTCGGGATCGGCATCGGCGGCAGCGCGGAGAAGGCCTTGCTGCTCGCGAAGCAGGCGCTGATGGAGCCGATCGACATCGCCGATCTCGTTGCGCGCGGGCCGCGCACCAAGCTCGAAGAGCTGCGTCTCGAGATCTACCGCCGGGTGAACGAGCTCGGTATCGGCGCGCAGGGCCTCGGCGGCCTCTCGACGGTGCTCGACGTCAAGGTGCTCGACTATCCGACGCACGCGGCGTCGCTACCGGTCGCGGTGATCCCGAACTGCGCCGCGACCCGGCATCTGCACTTCACGCTCGACGGCTCCGGTCCCGCGCGGCTCGAGCCGCCGGATCTCGCGCTGTGGCCGGACGTCGCCTGGACCGCGGACGCGTCCGCGAAGAAGGTCGATCTCGACGGGCTCACGCGCGAGACGGTCGCGAGCTGGAGGGCCGGCGATCGACTGCTGTTGTCGGGGAAGCTCCTGACCGGCCGCGATGCCGCGCACAAGCGGATCTGCGCGTTGCTGGAGGCGGGCAAGCCGCTGCCCGAGGGGCTCGATTTCCACGGTCGGGTGATCTATTACGTCGGTCCGGTCGATCCGGTCGGCCGGGAGGTCGTCGGGCCCGCGGGCCCGACGACCGCGACTCGCATGGATCGCTTCACCGAGACGATGCTCGGCCGGGGCGGGCTGCTCGCGATGGTCGGCAAGGCCGAACGGGGCCCGCAGGCGATCGATGCGATCAAGAAGCATCGCTCGGCCTACCTGATCGCGGTTGGCGGCGCCGCCTTCCTGGTCGCGAACGCGATTCGCTCGAGCCGCGTGGTCGCGTTCGCGGAGCTCGGGATGGAGGCGGTGTACGAATTCGAGGTTCGCGACATGCCGGTCACCGTCGCGGTCACGAGCGACGGCGAATCGGTGCACGCCGAGGGCCCGCAGCGCTGGCGCGGCGAGTTCGCGGGCTTCCCGATCGTCGCGCAGTAAGACGATGCGCTACACGCCTGAATTCGACGTGATCGTGGTCGGCGGCGGCCACGCCGGCACCGAGGCCGCGCTCGCGGCCGCGCGCACCGGCGCGCGGACCTTGCTGCTCACGCACAACGTCGAGACCCTCGGTCAGATGAGCTGCAATCCGGCGATCGGCGGGATCGGCAAGGGACACCTCGTCAAGGAGATCGATGCGCTCGGTGGCGCGATGGCGCTCGCCGCCGATGCCGCCGGGATCCAGTTCCGCACGCTGAACGCGAGCAAGGGTCCGGCGGTGCGTGCGACGCGCGCCCAGGCGGATCGCGCACTGTACAAGCGGGCGATCCGCCGCCGCCTCGAGAGCGAGCCGAACCTGCAGCTCTTCCAGCAGGAAGCGGCCGATCTCGTGATCGAAGGCGGCCGGGCGCGGGGCTGCGTCACGCAAGGCGGCATCGAATTTCGCGCCCGCGCGCTCGTGCTCACCGTCGGGACCTTCCTCGCCGGCCGGATCCACGTCGGCCTCGAGAGCCACCCCGGCGGCCGGGCGGGGGATCCGCCGTCGAATCGGCTCGCGTCGCGTCTGCGCGAGATCGCCCCGCGCGTCGGGCGGCTGAAGACCGGCACGCCGCCGCGGATCGATCGACGATCGATCGACTACGGCGCGCTCGCCGCGCAGCCCGGCGACGAGCCGCGGCCGGTATTCTCCTATCTCGGCGACCGCGCGCACCACCCCCGTCAGGTCGCCTGCCACCTCACCGCGACCAACGAGCGCACGCACGCGATCATCCGCGCGGCGAGCGATCGATCGCCGATGTTCACCGGCCGCATCGAAGGACCGGGCCCGCGGTATTGCCCGTCGGTCGAGGACAAGGTCGCGCGGTACGCGGACAAGGAATCGCATCAGATCTTCCTCGAGCCCGAAGGACTCGAGTCGCTCGAGGTCTACCCGAACGGGATCTCGACGAGCCTGCCGTTCGACGTGCAGCTCGACTTCGTGCGCACGATCCGCGGGCTCGAGCACGCGCACCTCACACGGCCGGGCTATGCGATCGAGTACGACTTCTTCGATCCGCGCGACCTGCGCCACAGCCTCGAGAGCAAGGCCGTCGCCGGCCTCTATCTCGCGGGCCAGATCAACGGGACGACCGGCTACGAGGAGGCGGCCGCCCAGGGGCTCCTCGCCGGGCTGAACGCGGCGCGCGCCGCGCGCGACCGTGAGCCGTGGTGGCCGGCGCGCGCGGAGGCCTACCTCGGCGTGATGATCGACGACCTGGTCACGCGCGGCGCGCCCGAGCCGTACCGCATGTTCACCAGCCGGGCCGAGTACCGGCTGTCGCTGCGGGAGGACAACGCGGACCTGCGGCTCACCGCGCGCGGGCGCGAGCTCGGACTCGTCGACGAGGTTCGCTGGGCGTTCTTCGCGCGCAAGCGCGACGCGATCGAGGCCGAGCTCGCTCGGCTCGAGCGCACGCTGGTCCGCCCGGCCGACGTCGGGGCGGCGCTCGCGGCGAAGCTCGGCGCGCCGCTCGCGCGCGACACCCGCGCGATCGACCTGCTGCGCCGGCCGCCGGTGTCGCACGCGGATCTCGAGGCCTTGCCGGCGCTCGCCGATCCGGAGGCGGCCTGCGACGTTTCCTGGCGCGCCGAGCCGGCGCTCGCCGAGCAGGTCGGCGCGCAGCTCGAGGTGCAGGCGAAATACGCCGGCTACCTGAAGCGCCAGCACGAGGAGGTCGAGCGCCATCGGCGCCACGAGCAGCGGCGCTTGCCGCCGGACATCGATTACGCCGCGGTGCACGGGCTGTCGAACGAGGCCCGGCAGCGGCTCGCGGAAGTGCGGCCCGAGACGATCGGCCAGGCCGCACGCATTCCCGGCCTCACGCCGGCGGCGGTCGCGCTGCTGCTCGTGCACCTGAAGAAGCGTGATCGCGCGGCCTGAGCGTCGCGGACGCGGCGCGTGGCGCTGAGGGCGCGGATCGGGATCCTGGCCGCGCTCGGCGCTGCACTCGCGGTCGGCGGCTACCGCCTCGAACGCGCCCGGTCGCCGCGACGTCCGGCGCGTCCGGCCCCGAGCGTGCTGCGCCGGGCGATCGGCGGCGAGCCGGAGAGCCTCGACCCGGCCGCGGCGCGCTCCGAGGCGGCGCTCACGGTGCTGCGCGACCTCGACGAGGGCTTGACGACGATCGCTCCGGACGGCCGGCCGAGACTGGCGGCCGCGGATCGCGTCGCGGTCTCCGCGAACGGCCTGCGCTACACGTTTCACCTGCGGCGCGACGCCCGCTGGTCGAACGGCGCGCCGGTCCTTGCCGCGGATTTCGTCGCGGCGTGGCGGCGCCTGGTCGACCCGGCGACCGCCGCGCAATACGCGGGCCTGCTCGCGCCGGTCGTGAACGCGCGGGCGATCGCCGCGGGCCGGGCTCCGGACGCGTCGCTCGGGGTGCGGGCGACCGGACCGCGCACCCTGGTGGTCCGGCTCGCGCATCCGACCCCGTACCTGCTGTCCCTGGTCGCGCATCCGGCGACATTCCCCGTAGACCCGCGCTCGCTCGCGCACGACGGCTCGCGCTTCGTGCGGCCGGGGGTGATGGTCTCGAACGGGGCGTACGTGCTCGAGCGCTGGATGTTCGGCTCGCACCTGGTCGCGGTGCGCAACCCGTATTACTGGAACGCCGCGGCGACGCGCATCGAGCGCATCGAGTACTTCACGTCGAGCGATCCGGCGGCGCAGTTGCGCGCGTTCCGGGCCGGCGATCTCGACGTGACCGCGACCATCCCGCCGGACAGCGACCGCTGGGTCGAAGCGCACCTGCCGAACCGTCTGCGGGTGTCGCCGGAGCTCGCGGTCTACTACCTCGGCTACAACCTGATCCGCCCGCCGTTCGCGCACGCCGCGGGGCTGCGGCGCGCGCTCGCGATGGTGATCGACCGCGAGCGTCTCGTCGAATCGGTCACCGGTGGTGGCGAACGGCCTGCGTACACCTTCGTGCCGCCGGGCATCCCGGGCTACGTCCCCCCGCTGCCGCGCTACGCGCACTGGCCGATGCGCGAGCGGATCGCGCGCGCGCGCGCGGCGATCGCGGCGGCCGGGTACGCGGGCCGCCCGCTGCGCGTCGAGATCCGCTACAACCCGGACGGCTTGAACGACCGGATCGCGGTCGCGGTCGCGGCGATGTGGAAGCGTGCGCTCGGCGTCGACACGCTGCTGCACGCCGAGGACTACAAGGTGCTGGTGCACGACGTGAATCGCGCGCAGGTCACGCAGGTGTTCCGCGCGAGCTGGGTCGCCGACTACGAGGATCCGATCAGCTTTCTCGGACTGCTCGACGGCGGCTCCGGGATCGATCCGCCGCGCTACGCGAGCGCGGCGTACGACGCGCTCCTGCGGCGCGCCGCGGCCACCGACGATCCGGCGCGGCGTGCACGGCGGCTCGCGCGCGCCGAAGCCGTGATGCTCCACGATCAGCCGGTGATCCCGCTATTCGACTACGTCGCGAAGCACCTCGTCGCCTCCGGCGTGCGGGGCTGGCACGCGAACGCGCTCGACGTGGTCTACGACAAGGATCTGCGGATTCGCCGCACCGCTCGCCGATGATCGGGGGCTGCGAGCCGCGCCGGGTGGTGGCTTTTTGCGAAGACGCACTTTACCATCGGCGGGCGTCGTCGAACCCGGTGGCTCGGAGAACCTGATGCGAATTGGATCCTTTGGCCGGCCTTGGCTCCTCGTCTCGCTCCTCGCAGGGCTGAGCGTGTCACTCGCGGCTCACGCTGCGGGGAACGCGGCGCTCGGCAAAAAGAAGTTCTATACCTGTTATGGCTGTCACGGCGTGCCGAACTACCGTAACGCCTATCCGGACTATCGCGTGCCGAAGCTGCGTCATCAGCACGCCGCCTACATCATCTCGGCACTCCAGCAATACCAGGCCGGCACGCGTTCGCACCCGACGATGCACGCCCAGGCGATCTCCCTGTCCGAGCAGGACATGGAGGACATCGCCGCCTACCTGCAGGGGCCGGAGCCGATCCAGCCGACCACCACGATGGTCGGCAAGATGCCCCCGCAGGCCCAGGTCTGCGCCGCCTGCCATGGTGCGAACGGCACCGGCGTCGCCGCGCCGCTCGTGCCGAAGCCGCCGATCCTCGCGGGCCAGCACGAGGACTATCTGATCCAGGCGCTGAACGAGTACCGTGCCGGCCGGCGCGTGCACCCGGGGATGAGTCCCGAGGACTACGTCCGCGAGAATCCGATCATGATGGGCATGGCCGCGTCGCTGAAGACCGAGGCCGACGTGCGGATCGTCGCGCACTGGTTCGCGACCCAGCACTCGCCGCTCGCGACCGCGACGACGGACAGCCGCTAAGCGTCGACGAGCCGGCCGCCGGCGGCTCAGTGCGTGCCGGCGAGCGCGCGTCGGCGAAGGAACTCGGCAACCGCCGAATAGAGCGCGGTGCGGTCGCGGGGCCGCACGAAGCGGTGGCCTTCGCGCGCGGCGATCAGCGTCCACACGGGTACGTGGTGAACCCGCAGCAGGCTCGCGAGGGTCTGCGACTGCGCGAGCGGGACGCGCCGGTCGGCGCCGCCCTGCACGATCAGCACCGGCACCGTGATCCGGTCCGCGAGCGCGAGCGGCGACAACATCCGCAGGAACGCCCGGGTGCCGGGGTCGCGCTCGTCGCCGAACGCCGCGCGCATCGCCGGGCGCATCCGCGGCGGTAAGCCGTCGAGGTAGGTCGGCAGGTCCGCGATCCCGTCGACGTCGACCACGCCGCGCAGGCGCGGCGAGTAATAGACCGCGCTCATCAGCGCGAGATACCCCCCGTAGCCGCGGCCGGCGACGACGACGCGCGCGGGGTCGAGATCGGGGCGGGATTCGAGCCAGACGAGCAGCGCACCGACGTCCTTCACCACGTCCCCGCGCAACCGGCCGTCGCCGAGCGCCTCGAAGGCCCGGCCCGCGCCCGACGAGCCGCGCAGGTTCGGGGCGAGGACCGCATAGCCGAGCCGGTCGACGACGAACCGGATCCAGGGATCGAAGCGCGGTTCGACGCGTCCGTGCACCCCCGAATGAAACACGATCAGCACCGGATGGCGGGTGCCGGTCGTGGGCTCGTACAGCTCGAGCGACAGCCGCCGCTCAGCGCCGCCGACCCGATCGAAGGTCGGGAAATACAGCCGCCGGGGAATCACCGGCGGCCAGCGCGCAGCGCCTGCCGCTGCGTTCCGCGTCCACGCCGTGAGCGTTCCGTGGGCGAGGTCGAGCACGTACGCGGCGCGCGCCGCGAGGCTCGACTGGTACGCGAACGCGAGGCGCTCCCGCGTCGGGTCGAAGTGCAGCGAGTCGATGATTCCCGGCGCCGGCAGCGCCGGAATCGCGAGCTCCCGGTCGTGGACGAGGTCGACGAGGTGCAGCCGCTCGCCGCGGCCCTCGTCCTGGGTGTACGCGAGAAAATGGCCGTCGCGCGACCGCGCGAACGCCCGGACGTCGCCGCCGGCGTCGGAGAGGCGCCGAGTCCGGCCGGTCGCTCGATCGAACACCCGCAGCTCGCGATAGTCGCTGCCGTCGTTCGTGATCCAGTAGACGCCGTCGCGATCGCGCGCGAACCGTGCCTGTCCGATCGTGCCGCGTGCCGGCTGCGGTCCGATCGGCTCGCGGTGGCCATCCGTGAGGTCGATCGCCGCCAGACGCTGCGCGCCGCTCGGCCGCGTGGTGCGCACGAGCAGTCGCCGATCGTGCGCCGACCAGTCGAGCGGCACGGGGTAGTCGCCGTGACCGGTCACGACCACGCGTGCGACGCCGGGCGCGGACGGGTCGAGCACGTCGATCTCGTCGCCCTCGCCATCGGTCGCGCGTCGCGCGAACGCGACCCAATGACCGTCCTCGGACCAAACTGCCGAGTGCGCACCGACGTGCGGCGGCAGCGGATCGGGGTGGGCGGGCGCTGGCTGCGGTGCCGCGCCGGGCGCCCGAACGAGTGCGAGCCGGGTCCTTCCCGCGACGCGCTGCGCGATCAGCAGCGCGCCGTGCGCCGACCAGCCGACCGGC
>JAGWPU010000099.1 GCA_028870355.1 Gammaproteobacteria bacterium
GCACAGGTGATCACGGCGGGCCTCGAGCGGGGCGAACTCGCCATTGGTGTGCGGGGAGCCGGCTGGGCATCGCGACTGCGATTCCGGGCCGAGGAGTTGCGCGCCGGACTCGGGTCGGCCCGCGGCGAGCCGATCCAGCGGGTGCGGATTCGCGTACTGCCCACCGCCGGCTGAGCGGCGGCGCGCACCGTGCGCCGCTCAGGCGCGTGCGGCAGCCGCCTCCACGTACGAGATCGGGGCGTCCTTCAGACTCTCGAAGGTGACCTCTTCCCAGGCGCTGCGGCGGGCGATGAGCGTGCGCAAGAGCTTGTTGTTGAGTCCGTGGCCGGACTTGTAGCCGCTGAACTCGCCGATCAGGCTGTGACCGAGCAGGTACAGGTCGCCGATGGCGTCGAGGATCTTGTGCTTCACGAACTCGTCCTCGTAGCGCAGACCGTCCTCGTTGAGGACGCGGTAATCGTCGAGGACGATGGCGTTGTCCATGTTGCCGCCGAGCGCGAGGTTGCGGGCGCGCAGCGTCTCCAGGTCGCGCATGAAGCCGAAGGTGCGTGCGCGGCTGACTTCGCGCAGGAACGAGGTCGTCGAGAAATCCATCGAGGCGACCTGGGCGTGCTTCTTGAAAGTCGGATGGTCGAACTCGATCTCGAAATTCACCTTGAAGCCGTCGTAAGGATCGAATCGGGCCCACTTGTCGCCGTCCTCGACGCGAACGCTCTCGAGGATGCGGATGAAGCGCTTCGGCGCCTTTTGCTCCTCGATGCCGGCCGACTGCAGCAGGAACACGAACGGTCCCGCGCTGCCGTCCATGATCGGCACTTCGGCGGCGCTCACTTCGACGAGCGCATTGTCGATCCCGAGACCCGCGAGCGCGGACAGCAGGTGTTCGACGGTCGCGATCTTGGCCTCGCCCCGATGCAAGGTCGTGCCGAGCATCGTGTCGCCGACGTTCTCCGCCCGGGCCTTGATGTCGACCGGTTCGGGCAGGTCGGTCCGGCGGAACACGATCCCGGTGTCCGGCGGCGCCGGCCGCAGGGTCATGAGCACCTTCTGGCCGGTGTGCAATCCGATCCCGGACGCGCGGATCGAATTCTTCAGCGTTCTTTGATGGAGCATGCGGGTTCAGGACTGCCAATGGTATCCGCCAAAGGTACCACAGCGCGCGTCGCGCCTCTCGGGCGAGAAAGACCGGCGCCCTCGGTCGCCGTCCCGGCTAGGGACGGCCCGGCGGGCGCCAAATGGTGTCGGAATGTTCTCTCGAGCGCCTCGCGCGTCAGTCCGCCTGCCGGCGCAGGAACGCCGGAATATCCAGGAAATCCTCGGTTACGGCCGACCCGTGCAGATCGTCGCCGACCGCCTGCTTGCGAACCGCGGTCGGTATCTCGAGCCTCGTGTAGTCCACCGGCCCGGGGCGAGTCGCGGCCGCGGCCGTCGGCCGGACCATGCGGATCGTCGGCGCGGGCGGCACCGCAGCCGCGGGCGCGGCCTCGCGGGCCGGCTTCGCGGTCGGGCGGCCGAGGCCCGTCGCGACGACGGTCACCCGGATCTGGTTGGCCATCTCCGGATCGATCACCGTGCCGACGACGACGGTCGCCTCGTCCGAGGCGAACTGCTTGATCACGTTGCCGACCTCCTGGAACTCCCCGATCGACAGGTCCATGCCCGCGGTCACGTTCACCAGGATCCCCTGCGCGCCCGCGAGATTGATGTCCTCGAGCAAGGGGCTCGAGATCGCCGATTCCGCCGCTTCGCGCGCCCGATCCTCGCCCGAGGCGCTGCCCGATCCCATCATCGCCATCCCGGTCTCGGACATCACGGTGCGCACGTCCGCGAAGTCGACGTTGATCAGACCCGGTCGCGTGATCAGTTCGGCGATGCCTTGCACCGCGCCCTGCAGCACGGTGTTCGCCGCCTTGAACGCATCGAGCAAGGTGGTTTCGCTGCCGAGCACCGACAGGAGCTTCTGATTCGGTATCGTGATCAGCGAATCGACGTACTTGCTGAGCTCGAGCATCCCGTTGTCGGCGACGCGCGAGCGCTTGTTGCCCTCCATCTCGAACGGCTTGGTGACGACCGCGACGGTGAGGATCCCGAGCTCCTTCGCGACCTGCGCGACGACCGGCGCGGCGCCGGTGCCGGTGCCGCCGCCCATGCCGGCGGTGATGAACAGCATGTCGCAGCCGTCGATCAACTCGATGATCCGGTCCCGGTCCTCCATCGCGGCCTGCCGGCCGACCTCCGGGTCGGCGCCGGCGCCGAGGCCCTTGGTGATGTTGCAACCGATTTGCAGCGCGGTGCGCACCTTCGAGTGCTTGAGCGCCTGCGCGTCGGTGTTGATGCAGATGAAGTCGACGCCCTCGAGGCCCGCCTGGACCATGTGGGACACGGCGTTGCCGCCGCCGCCGCCGACGCCGAGCACCTTGATTACGGCACTTTGGCTGAACGTATCCATCAGTTCGAACATTCCGATTCTCCTTCTAGATTCTTCGTTGGATCGAGATACCCGTTGAATCAAAAATTCCCCTGAAACCAGTTCTTCATCCGTTCCATCAGATTCTTCACGCCGCTCCCGATCAGCGGTCCCTCGGCCCGCTGCGGATCCGCCATGGTCTTCGCGTACAGCAACAGGCCGACGCCGGTCGCGTGGATCGGATTGCCGACGACGTCGGTGAGGCCGGTCACGTACTGCGGAACGCCGAGCCGCACCGGCATGTGGAACACCTCTTCGGCGAGCTCGATCGCCCCTTCCATCTTCGCGGTGCCTCCGGTGAGCACGACGCCGGTCGCGACGGTCTCCTCGAGCCCGCAACGGCGCAGCTCGTCGCGGATCAGCACGAAGAGCTCCTCGTAGCGAGGCTCGACGATCTCGGCGAGCGTCTGCCGCGCGAGCCGGCGCGGCGGCCGGTCGCCGACGCTCGGCACCTCGATCGTCTCGTCCGGGTTCGCGAGCTGCGACAGCGCGCACGCGTACTTCAGCTTGATGTCCTCGGCGTACTGCGTCGGCGTGCGCATCGACACCGCGATGTCGTTCGTGACCTGGTCGCCGGCGATCGGGATCACCGCGGTGTGGCGGATCGCGCCGCCGCCGAACACCGCGATGTCGGTCGTTCCGCCACCGATGTCCACGAGGCAGACTCCGAGGTCCTTCTCGTCCTCGGTGAGCACGGCGTAGCTCGACGCGAGCTGCTCGAGCACGATGTCGTCGACCGCGAGCCCGCAGCGCTGCACGCACTTCACGATGTTCTGCGCGGCACTGTCCGCGCCGGTCACGATGTGCACCTTCGCTTCGAGCCGGACGCCGGACATCCCGATCGGGTCGCGGATGCCCTCCTGCGAATCGATGATGTATTCCTGCGGGAGCACGTGCAGGATCTTCTGGTCCGCGGGAATCGCCACGGCCTTCGCCGCGTCGATCACGCGGTCGACGTCGCCCTGGACGACCTCCTTGTCCTTGATCGCGACGATGCCGTGGGAGTTGAGGCTGCGCACGTGGCTGCCGGCGATGCCGGCATAGACCGAGTGGATCTCGCACCCGGCCATGAGCTCGGCCTCCTCGACCGCGCGCTGGATCGATTGCACCGTCGATTCGATGTTCACGACGACGCCCTTCTTCAGCCCGCGCGACGGGTGGCTGCCGATGCCGATCACCTCGATCGTGCCGTCCGCTTGGAGTTCGCCGACGATCGCGACGACCTTGCTCGTACCGATGTCGAGCCCGACGAGAAGTTGACGATCTGAACGCTTGGCCATGAATATTGCGACCCTTCAAACTGCCTTGGGGACTGAGGTGGAAATCGGTGCCGGCGACGCGGCGCCGCGCGGCGGCACGGACGCGCCGGGGCGCGGACCCGGGACGCCCGGGGACGAC
>JAGWPU010000100.1 GCA_028870355.1 Gammaproteobacteria bacterium
CGATGACGCTCGGCGACTGGCGCCTGCCGAAGGACCTGCCGCTCGCACTGCCCTCACGCCTGGTGCGATCGCGTCCGGACATCCTCGCGGCCGAGTCCGAGCTGCACGCGGCGAGCGCGGCGATCGGGATCGCGACCGCGAACCTGTATCCGCAGATCACGCTGTCGGCGAACACGACCCAGCAGGCGCTCTCGCCGGGTGGACTGTTCGATGCCGGCGGGAATGCGTGGGCGATGGCGGCCGGCCTGACCGCGCCGCTGTTCGACGGTGGCACGCTGCGCGCGCGCCGTCGCGAGGCGGTCGACGCCTACCACGCATCGCTCGCCGATTATCGGCGCACGGTGCTCGAGGCGTTCACGCAGGTCGCCGACGTGCTGCGCGCGCTCGCGAACGACGACGCGGAGGTCCGCGCGCAGCTCGCGGCGCGGCGCACCGCGGCCGACGCGCTCGCACTGATGCGCACGAGCTACCGGGAGGGCGCGGTCGGCGTGCTCAGCGTGCTCGACGCCGAGCGCCAGCTCAATCAGTCGGAACTCGATCTCGTGCGCGCGCGTGCGCAGCGACTGCAGGACACGGCACTCCTCTACCTCGCGCTCGGCGGCGGCGAATCGCCGCGCGGCGGATGAGCGGGACGCCGACCCCCGAGAGTCGCGCGGTCGCGCGCCCGTCCTCGATCTCGCACGCCTGGCGCGCCCTGCGCCACCGCAACTTCCAGCTGTATTTCGTCGGACAGGGCATCTCGCTGATCGGCACCTGGATGACCCGGCTCGCGACGAGCTGGCTCGTCTACCGGATGACCCACTCGGCACTGCTCCTCGGGGTCGTGAGCTTCGCCGGCCAGATCGTCGCGCTCGCGCTCGGCCCGTTCGCGGGTGCGTGGGTCGAGCGGCTCGACCGGCGGGCATTGCTGCTGTGGACGCAGGCCGCAGCCGCCGCGCAGTCGCTCGCGATGGCCGCGCTCACGCTGACGCACCGGATCACCCTCGAAGAGATCCTCGCGCTCGCGGCGCTGCAGGGCTTGATCGCCGCATTCGACATGCCTGCGCGCCAGTCCTTCCTCGTGCAGATGGTCGACGACCCACACGACCTCGGCAACGCGATCGCGGTGAATTCCTCCGTCGTGAACGCGACCCGGCTGATCGGGCCCGCGGTCGCGGGTGCGGTGATCGCGGCGCTCGGCGTCGGCTGGTGCTTCCTGATCGACGGGGTCAGCTACTTCGCGGTGATCGCATCGCTCGCGATGATGCGGTTGCCGGCGTCGGCGCACGCGGCGCCCGCAGGTCCGCTGTTCGAGCAGATCCGCGAAGGCTGGAACTACGTGCGCGAGTTCCGGCCGATCCGTACCGTGCTGTGGCTGTTCTTCTTCCAGAGCCTCGTCGGCTGGCCGTACATGGTGCTGCTGCCGGTGTTCGCGGCACGGGTGCTGCACGGCGACGCGCACACCCTCGGCGCTCTCTCGGCCGCCTCGGGCTTCGGCGCGCTGCTGTCGGCGCTCGCCCTCGCGATGCGCCGTTCGGTGGTCGGATTGACGCGCACGCTGCGCAGCGCGACCGCGCTGCTCGGCACCGGGCTCGTGCTGTTCGGCCTGTCGCACGCGCTGTGGCTGTCGCTCGCGACGGTGGTGCTCGCCGGCTTCGGCCTGATGCAGAGCGCCGCGGTGTGCAACACGATCCTGCAGTCGCTGGTGCCGGACGGGATGCGGGCACGCGTGATGAGCTACTACACGATGGCGTTCTTCGGCGCGGCGCCGTTCGGGAGCCTGCTCGCCGGCGCACTGTCCGATCGCATCGGGGCCCCGCTCACGGTCGCCGCGAGCGGGGTCGCCTGTCTCGCGGGGGCCCTGTGGTACTCGCACGAGCTGCCGCGAATCGGCGCGATCATGGCGCCGATCTACCGGGAGAAGGGCCTGCCGGTCCCGCCGAAGGGCTTTTGACCCCGGCCGGGTCGTGCGAGAATGGCCCGATGTCCGACCCCGCCGACGTCGCGGCGTCCCGCCGCAAGCCGACCACGCTGCTGCGCCTCGCGCAGATGCATCGGGAGCGCGAGAAGATCGCGGTCCTGACCTGCTACGACGCGAGTTTCGCGCGACTGATGGACGAGGCCGGCGTCGACGCGCTGCTGGTCGGCGACTCCCTCGGGATGGTCGTGCAGGGCCGCACCGACACCCTGCCCGTGACGACCGAGGAGATCGCGTACCACACCGCCTGCGTCGCCCGCGGCAACCACGGCGCCTGGGTGATCGCGGACATGCCCTTCGGCAGCTATCACGCCTCGACCGAGCAGTCGATCGCGAACGCCTGCCGGCTGTTCCAGGCCGGCGCGCAGATGGTCAAGCTGGAGGGCGCCTGGGCTGCGCCGACGATCCGCGCGCTCACCGACCGCGGGATGCCGGTGTGCGCCCACCTCGGGTTCACGCCGCAGACGGTGCACGCGCTCGGCGGCTACCGCGTGCAGGGACGCGACTCGGACGGTGCCGCGCTGCTGCGCCGTCAGGCGCACGAAGTCGTCGAGGCCGGCGCGCAGATGCTCGTGCTGGAGCTCGTGCCGAGCACGCTCGCGCGGGAGCTCACCGCCGAGCTCCCGATCCCGACGATCGGGATCGGCGCCGGCCGCGACTGCAGCGGCCAGGTCCTGGTGATGCACGACATGCTCGGCGTGACGCCCGGGAAATTGCCGCGGTTCGTCCGCCGGTTCGTCGAGGGCTCGGCCGACGTTCGCGAAGCAGTGCAGCGCTTCGTGCGCGACGTGAAGAACGGCGCCTATCCCGACGAGTCGCTGCACGGCTACTGACGGCGGCGGGATGAAGGTCATCGAGCGCATCGCGGACCTGCGCGCGGCCCTGGCGCCGCACGACTCGGCCGCGCTCGTACCGACGATGGGCAACCTGCACGCCGGACACCTGTCGCTCGTGCGGATCGCGGCCGAACGCGGGCATCCGGTGATCGCGAGCATCTTCGTGAACCGCCTGCAGTTCGGACCGAGCGAGGATTTCGAGCGGTATCCGCGCACCTTCGAGCGGGACGTCGAATTGCTCGAGGGCGCCGGTTGCGACTACGTGTTCGCACCGACCGAGTCGCAGCTCTACCCCGAGCCGCAGGTGTGCTTCGTGCAGCCGCGCGCCACGCTCGCCGACACGCTGGAAGGCCGCTTCCGACCTGGATTCTTCGTCGGCGTCTGCACGGTGGTGCTGAAGCTGTTCAACGCGGTGCAGCCGCGCGTCGCGGTCTTCGGCAAGAAGGACTACCAGCAGCTGCTGGTCGTTCGCGACATGGTTGCGCAGCTCGCGCTGCCGATCGACATCCTCGCCGGCGAGACGGTCCGCGAAGGCGGGGGTCTCGCGCTCTCCTCGCGCAATGCCTATCTCGACGAGCGCGAGCGGGCGGAGGCGCCGCGGCTGAGCGCCGTCCTCCAGCGCATCGAGCAGTCGGTCCGCTCCGGGTCGACCGACTGGGCGCGACTCGAGGCCGATGCCGCCGCGAACCTCGCGGCGCACGGCTGGCAGGTCGACTACGTCGCGATCCGGCGGGGCGCTGATCTCGGCGCGCCCCGCGCCGGCACCCCGTTGGTCGCGCTCGGCGCCGCGAAGCTCGGCGGCACGCGCCTGATCGACAATCGCGAGATCGTCGACCCGGCGCGCTGAGCGCCGCCTACAGCAGGGTTTCGCCGGCGGAAGTCGCCGCCTGCAGCTTCGCTTCGCCGTCCTTCGCCTGCCGCTCGAGGCGGCTGGCGGTCGCGACCTGCGCGGGATTCGGCATCCGATAGTCGAGGCCGATGTCGGACTGCAGGTACGCGAGGAAGCTCCGCAGGCGCATTTCGTGCATCACGTCGCCCTCGCTCGAGCGCACCTCGAGCTGCACGACCGCATCGATCGCATGATTCAGCGCATCGAGCGCCGGACTCGCCTTCGACGCCGCGACCCGGTGCGCCGCGACCGCCTTCGCCAGCCGATCACGAATCGCGATCGCGGCATTGATCCGGCGATCGAGCTGATCGACCGCGCGGTGCAGCGCGAGCTGCAACGCGAGGTGCTGCTCGAGCGCCGCCGGCGTCGTGTGCAGGCGCGGATCGAGCCGCACGTCGAGCGGCTGGCGGAACGACTGGCCACCGTAGGTCAGCACGACCGTGTAGTGGCCCGGATTCACGAGCGGCCCGCGAGCGTCCGCGACCTGTCCGTCGCTCTCCTCCGGCGGCTCGAAGCCCTTCACGTCGGTCGCGTCGGGGTAGCGCAGATCCCACTGGAAGCGATTCATCCCGGGCACGATCGCGGTGAGCTTCTGCTCGGCGACGACCTTCGCCTGCGACGGCAGGAGGTTGTCGCGCACCGTCGCCGGCATCTTCGGCTTCTTGACCTTCAGGTGCAGCGCGAAGCGGCGCACCAGATGGCCGTTGGCGTCGAGGAACGCGAGACTGACCGGCGTCTTGCCGGTGTAGTTCGCCGGGACGTGGAAGAACACCGTCGCCCCGAACGGCGGATTCTGGCCGAACGAGCCCCGGTGCGCGGCATCGCTGTCGATCCCGTACGCATTCGTGAGCCACGCGTGCTCGGGCGCGAACAGCCGCGCCGCGTCGGTCGCGATGCCGGGCTGGTGCGACAGCTGCTCGAGGAGCTGCAGGTTGCCGAGGATCCAGAACGAGCGCCCGTGGGTCGCGGCGACGATCTCGCCCTCCCGCGGATCGATCGCCAGATCGCGCACCTGCACGTGCGGCAGATTGTTGCTGAGCGAGCGCCAGTGCGCGCCGCCGTCGAAGCTCACCGACACGCCGTTCGCGGTGCCGGCGAAGAGCAGCGACGCGTCGGTGGGATCCTGTCGGATCACGAACACCGATTCATCGGACGGCAACCCGTTCGTGAGCGGCGACCAGTGGCGACCGAAGTCCGTGGTCTCGTAGACGTACGGACGCGCGTCGTCCCACATGTAGCGCTGCGCGGTGAGGTACGCCGTTCCGGCCGCGACGTGCGACGGCTCGATCGAGCTGATCTCCGCCCACTCGGTGAGCGCGGGCGGCGTCACGAGCTGCCAGTGCTTGCCGGCATCGGTGGTCAGGTGCACGAGGCCGTCCTGCGAGCCCGCCCAGATCACCCGCGGATCGATCGGCGAGACCGCGAGCGCCGAGATGTCCGGAAAGACCTCCGCGCCGGTCTGATCGAGGTCGACGGGCCCGCCGCTCGGCTTCTCGGTGGACGGATCGTTACGCGTGAGATCCGGGCTGATCGTCTTCCAGGTCCGACCGCCGTCGTCGCTCTTCATCACGTACTGGGACGCGAGGTAGAGTTCCTTCGGATCGTTCGGCGCGAAGAAGATCGGATGGGTCCAGCCGAGGCGGTACTGCATTTCCCCCGCCGACACGCCATCGAGGTATTGCGGCTCGGGGCTCACGTCCCGCCGGCTGCCGGTGACCCGGTTGTAGTGCTGCATCAGCGTGTAGTAGTCGCTGCCGACGGTCGCGTCCGGGTGTCCCGGTTCCGGCGCGACGAAGGTGCTCTCGCCGAGCGCGACCGAATGCCACGCGCCGGTCGGGATCGCGCCACTCGTCGAGGCGCTCGGCCCCTCGAAGGAGCCTTCGTCCTGCTGGGCGCCGTAGACGTTGAACGGAAACGCGTCGTCGATCGCGACGTGATAGAACTGGCCGGTCGGCTGATTGCGCTCGGTGCTCCAGGTCTTGCCGCCGTCGGTCGAGACCGTCGCGCCGCCGTCGTTGCCCTCGAGCAGGATCTTCGGATCGTTCGGATTGATCCATACGATGTGGTTGTCGCCGTGCCGCGTGTGCAGCATCGCGAACGACGCGCCACCGTCGTGGGACACCCACAGGGCATCCACGTTCGGAACGTAGACCGTCTGCGGGTCGGTCGGATCGACGTAGACGCTGGTGTAGTAGAAGCCGCGCTGACGCAGGCTCCAGTTGCCGTTCACGCGTCGCCAGGTCCCGCCGCCGTTGGACGAGCGGAACACGCCGCCGCCCTTCGCCTGCATGATCGCGTACACGACGTTCGGATCGCTCGCGGCGACCGCGACGCCGATCCGCCCGAGGGTGCCGCGCGGCAGGCCGGGGTTGCGCGTGAGATTCGTCCAGTGCGCGCCGCCGTCGACGCTCTTGTACAGGCCGCTTCCCGGCCCGCCGTCGTCGAGGCCCCAGGGCATCCGCTGCGCTTGCCACATCGCCGCGTAGAGCACGTTCGGGTCGTGCGGATCCATCACGACGGTGATCGCACCGGTCTTGGCGTCGACGTAGAGCACCTTGTGCCAGGTCTTCCCGCCATCGGTCGACTTGAAGACGCCGCGCTCAGGGTTCGGCTGGAACACGTGGCCCATCGACGCGGCATAGACGACGTCGGGATTGCGCGGATCGACGACGATCGCGCCGATCGTGTGGGTGTCGCCGAGTCCATCGTAGGTCCAGGTCTTGCCCGCATCGACCGACTTGTACATCCCGTCGCCGACGATCATGTCGTTGCGGATGTCGGTTTCGCCGGTCCCGACGTAGAGCACGCGGGGATTCGAGGGCGCGACCGCGATCGCGCCGATGCTGTCGCTCGACGATGGGAACTTGCCGTCGCTGATGTTGCGCCAGACGACGCCGTAGTCGGTGCTCTTCCAGACGCCGCCGTCGACGGCCCCCATGTAGAAGAGGTTCGGCTCGCCCGCGACGCCCGCGACCGCGACCACGCGGCCGCCGATGTTCGGACCGATGCTGCGCCAGGCGAGCTTGCCGCCGAGGAATGCGTGGGCCGGCGCCGCCCGCGCGCCGAGCGCGACCAGGAGCAGTGCCGCGGACGCGGCGATCGAACGCGAGGCGCGAGAGGATCGAGTGCCGGCGACGAGGTTCATCATGCGAGACTCCCGGACGGGGGAAACGTTGGAGCTTAGCGAACTGGCGCCGGGGTCGCAATCGAGGCGGTGGCGCGCCAGCGCCGCAGGCTGAGCGCGTTCGAGACCACGGTGACCGAGGACAGCGCCATCGCTGCGCCGGCGACCATCGGGTTCAGCCACCCGAACGCGGCCGCCGGCATTCCGACCACGTTGTAGAAGAACGCCCAGAACAGCCCCTGCACGATCTTGCGATACGTCGCCCGGCTCACGTCGATCGCGTCGGCGATCAGCACCGGGTCGCCGCGCATCAACGTCACGCCGGCGGTCTGCATCGCGACGTCCGTGCCGGTGCCGATCGCGATGCCGACGTCGGCCGCAGCGAGCGCCGGCGCGTCGTTCACGCCGTCGCCGACCATGCCGACGCGGTGGCCCTCGGCCTGCAGGCGACGCACGTGCTCGGCCTTCTCCGCGGGCACGACGCCGGCGAACACCTGGCGGATGCCGAGCGCCGCGGCGACCGCGGCGACGGTGCGCTCCTGATCGCCGGAGAGCAGCACGGTCTCGACGCCGATGTCCTGCAGGCGGCGCACCGCGGCGGCGGCGGTCGGCTTGATCGGATCCGCGATCGCGATCGCGCCGGTGCACGCCGGCGCCGGATCGAGCGTCGCGACCCACACGACCGTCGCGCCGCCGGTCTCGAGCGCCGCGCCACGGGCCTCGTACGCCTCGACCGAGGCGCCGCACTCGGCCATCAGACGACGATTGCCGATCGCGATCCGCCGGCCGCCGACCCGGGCGAGCAGCCCGAGGCCGGGGCGGCTGCGGAACTCCTCGAGCGGCGGCAGCGCAAGACCCTCGGCGCGCGCGAGCACCGCGCGCGCGATCGGATGCTCGCTGCCGGTCTGCGCGGCGGCCGCGAGCGCGAGCAGGTCGCGCTCCGTGCCGGCGAAGGCCAGGATCCCGGTGACCGCCGGCCGTCCCGCGGTCACGGTGCCGGTCTTGTCGAGGACGATCGTGTCGAGGCGGTGCGCGCGCTCGAGCGCCTCGACGTCGCGGATCAGGATCCCCGCGCGCGCGGCCGCGCCGGTGCCGACCATCAACGCGGTCGGGGTCGCGAGCCCGAGCGCGCAGGGGCACGCGATCACGAGGACCGAGACCGCGGCGATCACCCCGGCCGCGGGATTGCCGGCGACGAGCCACCACGCGAGGAACGTGAGCGTCGCGACACCGAGGACCGCCGGCACGAAGACCGCCGCGACCCGGTCGACGAGCCGCTGCACCGGCGCCTTCTTCGCCTGCGCGCGGTCGACCAGCGCGATGATCCGCGCGAGCGTCGAGCGCTCGCCGACCGCCGTGGTCTCGACGCGCAGCAACCCGCCGCCGTTGATCGAACCGCCGGTCACCGCGTCGCCCGGCGACTTCGCGACGGGAAGGCTCTCGCCGGTCACGAGGCTCTCGTCGACCTCGCTCGCGCCGGCGACCACGCGGCCGTCGACCGGCACGCGTTCCCCCGGACGCACGACGACGACGTCGCCGACCGCGACGTCGCCCGCCGGCACGTCCACCTCGCCGCCCGGCCGCTCGACGCGCGCACGCTCCGGACGCAAGGACATCAGCGCGCGAATCTGCGAGGTCGTGGACCGTTTCGCCCGCGCCTCGAGCCACTTGCCCACGCTCACCAGCGCGATCACCACCGCCGCCGAGTCGAAATACAGGTCGGTGCGACGCGGCGAGCCGATCCACAACGCGAGGCTGTAGAAATACGCGGTCGACGTGCCGAGCGCGACCAGCAGATCCATGTTGCCGACCCGCGCGCGCAGCGCCTTCCACGCGCCGGCGTAGAAGCGTGCGCCGAACAGGAACTGGACCGGCGTCGCGAGCGCGAGCTGCGCCACGCCGGGCAGTGGAACACCGAGCATCGGCAGGAGCAGCGGCGCGCTCAAGCCGACCGCCGCGGCGACGCGCATCCCCTCGGAGCGCAACCGGCGGGCCGCGGCCTCGTCGATCTGCCGGTCGCGCGCGAGATCGCCGGTGATCACCTCGGCGTCGTATCCGGCCCGACGCAGCGCCTCGATCAGGTCCGCGGTGCGCAGTTCACCGTCGCGCGCCGCGACCAGTGCGCGCTCGGTCGCGAGATTCACCTCCGCGCTGACGACGCCGGGCACGGCCGCGAGCGCCCGCTCGACCCGCTGCACGCACGCGGCGCAGCTCATTCCGCCGACGCGCAGCTCGCGTCGCTCGATCGCGGTCCCGGCGGGCGGATCCGCGGCCGCCGGCGACGCGGCGCCCGTCACGAGGCGGCCGCCGGCTCCGCGAGGCGGCC
>JAGWPU010000101.1 GCA_028870355.1 Gammaproteobacteria bacterium
CGGCCGCCCGTCCGCGACGACCGCACGCGACGTCACGCTGACCGCGGCCCAGCGCGGGCACATCACGCTCGACACCGTCGCACCGAGCGCGTTCCACCGGACGATCCTCGCCGACGGGACCGTCGCGCTCGACGCCGATCGCTCGACCCCGGTGCTCGCGCCGTTCTCCGGCCCGGTCGAGCGTCTCCTGGTGTCGACCGGCGAGCACGTCACGCGCGGCGAGGCGCTCGCGATCGTCGACTCGCCGGACTTCGCGGCGGCGGCGAGCGCCTATCGCAAGTCGGTCGCCGCCGCGGCAACCGCGCGCCGCCTCGCCGATCTCGAAGCCCGGCTGCTGCGGCAGCACGGGATCTCGCAGCGCAAGGCCGATCAGGCCGAATCGGACGCGATCGGCGCGGAGGCCGATCGCGATGCCGCGCGACGGGCCCTGATCGCACTCGGCGCCGATCCCGCGACGCTCGCGGCGATCCGTCGCGGTCGCTCGAGTCTCCCGGCCGCGGTGCTTCGCGCCCCGATCGCCGGGACGATCGTCGAGCGCCGGATTCATCCGGGTGAACTCCTCCAGGCGGGCAGCACCCCGTGCTTCACGGTCGGGGACCTCTCGCAGGTATGGGTCGACGCGCAGATCTTCGGTACCGACGTCGCGGCGGTCCACGTCGGCGATCCCGCGCGGATCCGCACCGGCACCGGGGGCACCGCGCTCCGGGGCACCGTGACGAACGTCGCCGTCCAGGTCGACCCCGCGACGCGCAGCGTCCTCGCGCGGATCACGGTCCCGAATCCCGGCGACGCGCTGAAACGCCACCAGTACGTTCGCGTCCGGATCCGCTCGCGACGGGCCGTCCAGAGCCTCCTGGTCCCCGTCTCGGCGGTACTGCGTGACAGCGAGAACCTGCCATTCGTGTACGTGCTCGTCGCCGACGGCCGCTTTGCGCGCCACGCGGTGCAGCTCGGCGGACGCGACGCGGGTCGCTACCGGATCGACGGCGGGCTGCGTGCCGGCGAGCGCGTCGTCACGGACGGCGCGCTGTTCCTGCAGTTCATCCAGAATCAATGAGCACGCCCCGCCCGGACGATCCCGCCACCGAGTCGCCGGCGCGACCCGCCGGTGCCGGGTCGATCATGAATCGCATCGTCGCCTCCTCGCTGCGCCAGCGGCTCCTCGTCGGCCTGCTGACGGCGCTGCTGGTCGCGGCGGGCCTGTGGTCGCTGAAGCGCCTGCCGATGGATGCGTACCCGGATCTGTCGCCGCCGATGGTCGAGATCATCACGCAATGGCCGGGCCACGCGGCCGAGGAAGTCGAGCGTCTGCTCACGGTGCCGATCGAGCGCGGGATGAACGGGATTCCGCGGGTCAAGACGATCCGTTCGATCTCGCTCTACGGGCTCTCCGACGTCACGCTCACCTTCGCGAACGGCACCGGCGACTACTTCGCACGCCAGCGCGTGTTCAACCGCCTCGGCGCGCTGACGCTGCCGCCCGGCGTGTCGCCGTCGATCTCGCCGATGTCGCCGCCGTCGGGCCTGATCTACCGCTACGTGCTCGAGAGTCCCGATCGCTCGCCGATGCAGCTGAAGACCATCGAGGACTGGATCGTCGAGCCGCAGTTCCGCTCCGTGCCCGGCGTCGCCGACGACTCCGGATTCGGCGGCGGCACGATGCAGTACCAGGTGCTGCTCGACCCGACCAAGGTCGCCGCGGCCGGGCTCTCCGTACCCCAGGTCGAGGCCGCGCTCGCGGCGAACAACGGCAACTCCGGCGGCGGCTTCTATTCCCAGGGGGGACAGTTCTATTACGTCCGCGGCAAGGGCCGCCTGAAGACGCTCGGCGACATCGGCAACGTCGTCGTCGCCGTCCATCACGGCACGCCGGTGCTGGTGAAGGATCTCGGCCGGGTCGTGATCGGGATCGCGCCGAGGCTCGGGGAGTTCGGCTACGAGAAGCACGACGACGCCGTCGAGGGCGTGATCCTGATGCGCACCGGCGAGAAGACGCAGAACGTGCTGAGGCGCGTCGAGGCGAAGACCCGCGAGCTGAATCGCTCGATCCTGCCGAAGGACGTGAAAGTCCATCCGTTCTACGACCTGAGCGACCTGATCGCGCAGACGACGCAGGTGGTGGAGCGCAACCTCCTGCGCGGCATGCTGCTCGTGGTCGTCGTGCTGGTGTTCTTCCTGTTCGACGTGCGCGCCGGGCTGATCGTCGCGACGACGATTCCGCTCGCGCTGCTGTTCGCGTTCGTCTGCCTCGACCTGCAGAACGCGTCCGCGAACCTGCTGTCGATCGGCGCGGTGGACTTCGGGATCCTGGTCGACGGCGCGATATTCATGGTCGAGAACGTCTATCGGCAGATCGCGGCGCGACGCGGCACGCCGTTCGACGTGCGCGAGGTGATCGAGGCGGCTGCCGCGGAAGTGGATCGGCCGCTGTTCTATGCGGTCGCGGTGATCGTCGCCGGCTTCCTGCCGATCTACGTGCTGACCGGCCCCTCCGGGACGCTGTTCAAGCCGATGGCGGACACGATGATCTTCGCGCTGATCGGCTCGCTGATCGTCACGCTGACGCTCCTGCCCGTGCTGTGCGCGTTGCTGATGCGTCGCGGAATCCGCGAGCGGCGCAACGCCGCGTTCGAGGCGTTCCAGCGCTGGTACGCGCGCACGCTCGATCGGTGCCTCGCGCGGCCCTGGGCGACGACCCTCGCCTGCACGCTCGCGCTCGCCGCGTCCTTGCTGCTGGTGCCGCGGATCGGCGCCGAGTTCATGCCGCATCTCGACGAGGGCGCGCTGTGGGTCCGGGCGACGATGCCGTACACGATCTCCTTCGACGAGGCCGCGAAGATCACGCCGCAGATCCGCGCGGTGCTGAGCTCCTTTGCGCAGGTGACGACCGTGACCTCGGAGCTCGGGCGTCCCGACGACGGCACCGACTCGACCGGATTCTTCAACGTCGAGTTCTTCGTCGGCTTGAAGCCGTATGCCGAATGGCGCGGGCCCTACCGGACCAAGCCCCAGCTGATCGCCGCGATGGACCGCAAGCTCCGGCAGTTCCCCGGGATCGTGTTCAACTACACGCAGCCCGCCGAAGACGCGGTCGACGAGGCCGAGACGGGCCTGAAGAGCGCGCTCGCGGTCAAGATCTTCGGGCCGAGCCTGCAGGTGCTGCAGACGAAGGGCAAGCAGATCAAGCAGGTGCTCGAGCACGTCCGCGGGATCCGCGACGTGACCCTGGTGCAGGAGCTCGGCCAGCCGAGTCTCACGATCTCGATCGACCGCGCGACGCTCGCCCGCTACGGGCTCGACGTCGCCGACGTGAATGCGCTGATCCAGACCGCGATCGGCGGCGACGTCGCGACCGAGATCGTGCAGGGAGAGAAGCAGTTCGATCTGGTCGTGCGCCTGCAGAAGCGCTTCCGCGACGATCCCGCCGAGATCGGCGCGATCCCCGTCGCGACGCCCGGCGGCCAGCAGATCCCGCTGCGCGAGCTCGCCCGCCTGCGAATCACCGACGGCGCCTCGTTCATCTACCGGCAGAACGGCTCGCGCTACATCGGCGTGCAATTCTCGGTCCGGGGACGTGACCTCGCGAGCGCGGTCGGGGACGCGATCCACCAGGTCGCAGGGCAGGTCTCGCTGCCGCAAGGCTACCGGCTCGACTGGGGCGGCGAGTACTCCGACTACACGGCATCCCGTCATCAGCTGGACGTGATCCTGCCGGTGACCCTGTTCCTGATCTTCCTGCTGCTGTTCGCGCTCTACAACAACTTCAAGTTCCCGATGATCACCGTGATCGGCGTGCTGCTGTCGGCCCCGTTCGGCGGCCTCGTCGCGCTCTGGCTGACCGCAACCCCGTTCTCGGTGTCGACCGGGATCGGCTTCCTCGCGCTGTTCGGCGTCTCGGTGCTCACCGCGGTCGTGTACATCTCCTACGTGAACGAGCTGCGCCGCGGCGGCGTCGCGCTCGCCGCGGCGATCCGCCAGGGCGCGATCGAACGGTTGCGGCCGATCGTGATGACCGCGCTGGTTGCCGCGCTCGGCCTGCTGCCGGCGGCGGTGGCGACCGGCGTCGGCACCGATTCCCAGCGGCCGTTCGCGCTCGTGATCGTGAGCGGGATGCTGTCCCGGCTCGCGTTCAGCATCTTCCTGATGCCGGTCCTGTACGCGCTGGTCGCCCGCGAGGGCGACCGCCTGCAGGTGTAACCCCCGGGCGCGCACGCGGGCCGGACAGTCGCCCCGGCGACTTGCTATCATAGGCGGCTTGATTTCAGGGGGATTGGAGACCACCGAATGCGAACCCTTCTCGACCGCCTGGCGAACGGGGATCCCGCGCCCGGCGGCGGCGCGGTCGCCGCCGCGACCGGCGCGATGGGCGTCGCGCTGCAGTCGATGGCGCTGCGGCACACGCTCGCGAAGCGCATCGACGAGACGCTGCGCGCGGAACTGTCGACCCTGCTCGTCGACTGCGAGGCGCTGCGGACGCGCATCGCCGATTTCGTCGACGTCGACGGCGCGGCGGTCCGACGACTGATCGACGCCTATCGGCTCCAGGCCGGCACCCCCGGCCGCGCCGAGACGATCGACGAGGCGATGGCCGGCGCGATCCAGTCGCCGCTCGACGGTGCGGCGGCCTGCGTCGAGGGCTTGCGGCACGCGAAGCGCTGCGTCGAGGCCTGCCACCGCAACGTCGCCGGCGACGCCGCGGCCGGCGTGATCGCGCTGCAATCGGCGCTGCGGATCTGCACGTCCAACGTGTCCGTGAACTCGCACGGGCTGCGCGACGCGGCCCGGGCCGCGCGCCTGCGTGAGGCCGCCTCCGCGATGCTGGCCGAAGGGATGCCGCTCGCCGAGTCCGCACTACGAACGGTTTCCGAACGACTGGCACCCTGAAGGAGAGCGACGAATGTTGAGCGACATCGAAATTGCGCAGCGGGCTTCGTTGAAGCGGATCGGGGAGATCGCCGCGAAACTCGGCATCCCCGATCAGGCGCTCGAGCCGTACGGACACTACAAGGCGAAGATCGGCCTCGATTTCGCCGAATCGCTGTCCGGGCGCAAGAACGGCAAGTTGATCCTGGTCACCGCGATTTCGCCGACGCCTGCCGGAGAGGGCAAGACGACGACGACGGTCGGACTCAACGACGCGCTCAACCACATCGGCAAGAAGGCGGTGTGCTGCATCCGCGAACCCTCGCTCGGCCCGGTGTTCGGGATGAAGGGCGGAGCGGCCGGCGGCGGCTATGCCCAGGTCGTGCCGATGGAAGACATCAACCTGCACTTCACCGGCGACTTCTCGGCGATCGCGCTCGCGAACAACCTGCTCGCCGCGCTGATCGACAACCACATCTACCACGGCAACGCGCTCGACATCGACGTGCGGCGGATCCACTGGCGCCGGGTCGTCGACATGAACGACCGCGCGCTGCGCGACATCGCGATCGCGCTCGGCGGGCCCGGCAACGGCTTCCCGCGGCAGGACGGCTTCGACATCGTCGTCGCCTCCGAGGTGATGGCGATCTTCTGTCTCTCGAACAACCTCGAGGACCTGAAGACGCGGCTCGGGAACATCGTCGTCGGCTACACCCGCGCGCAGAAGCCGGTGCTCGCGCGCGACCTGAACGCGCATGGCGCGATGACCGTGCTGCTGAAGGATGCGCTCAAGCCGAACCTCGTGCAGACGATCGAGGGCAACCCCGCGCTGATCCACGGCGGGCCGTTCGCGAACATCGCGCACGGCTGCAATTCGGTGATCGCGACCCGGACCGCGCTGAAGCTCGCCGATTACGTCGTCACCGAGGCCGGCTTCGGTGCCGATCTCGGCGCCGAGAAGTTCATCGACATCAAGTGCCGCAAGAGCGGTCTGCGGCCGGATGCGGTCGTGGTCGTCGCGACGATTCGCGCGCTGAAGTACCACGGCGGCGTCGACCTGAAGGAACTGAACAAGGAGAACCTCGAGGCGCTCGCGGCGGGCCTCGTGAACCTCGAGCGGCACGTCGACAACGTCCGCAATCACTACGGCCTGCCCTGCGTCGTGTCGATCAACCACTTCGCGAACGACACCGACGCGGAGGTCGCGCTCCTGAAGAAGGCGATCGAGAAGCGCGGCGCGTCGGTCGTGCTCGCGCGTCACTGGGCCGAGGGCGGCAAGGGCGCGAAGGATCTCGCGGAGACCGTCGTGAAGCTGGCCGAGTCGGGGTCGTCGAACTTCCGCTTCGTCTATCCCGACGAAGCGAGCCTCTGGGAGAAGATGACCGCGGTCGCGACCAAGATCTACGGGGCTTCCGAAGTGCAGGCCGACTCGAAGGTCCGCGAGCGCATCCGCCGCCTCGAGGAGGAGGGATACGGTCGCTACCCGATCTGCGTCGCGAAGACGCAGTACTCGTTCTCGACCGATCCGAAGCTGCGCGGCGCCCCGAACGGGCACACGATCACGGTGCGCGAGGTTCGCCTGTCCGCAGGCGCCGAGTTCATCGTGATGATCTGCGGCGACATCATGACGATGCCGGGCCTGCCGCGCGTCCCGTCGGCCGACAAGATCGACATCGGCCCGGACGGCAAGGTCGTCGGGTTGTTCTGAGCGATCCGCCGCGCAGCGCTCGAGGCAGCGCTGCGCGGCGCCGATCAGGCTTTCGTAGCCGCCGCGAGCGCGTCCTTCACCCGCACCGCCGTCATCGGCAGCCGGTAGAAGCGCACCCCGATCGCATCGAACACCGCGTTCGCGACCACGGCGCCGGTCGTCGTGATCGCAGGCTCGCCGCCGCCCTGCGGCGCGAGCGCGTCGTTGCGCAGCAGGATCGCCTCGATCCGCGGGACCCACGAGAACCGCGGGATCTGGTACGTGCCGAAGTTCCGGTCGAGGATGTCGCCGCCGCGGAAGTGCAACTCCTCCGCGAGCGTGTACCCGAGCCCCATCGTGAGCCCGCCTTCGATCTGCATCTTCGCGCCCTCGGGGTTCACGACGATGCCCATGTCCTGCGCGCACACGATGCGATCGACGATCACGCGGCCCGTCGCGGCATCCACCCGGACCGCGGCCGCGGTCGCGACGCAGGTCCCCGCGTCGATGTTGCACGCGATCCCCTGGCCGCGCCGGCTCGGCGCGGGTCCGCTCTGCCAGCCGAACGCGGTCGCGACCGCCTCGAGCGCGCGGCGCAGACGCGGCTCGACGACATTGCGCAGGCGGAATTCGAGCGGATCCTGTCCGAGCGCCGCGGCCATCAGGTCGATTTGCGACTCGCGCGCCCAGACGTTCATGTTCGCGCCCGGCGCGCGCCACGGGCCGACCGCGAACGGGTGGATCTCGGGGCCGCTCGACGCGGACACGATCCGCTGCGCCGGGCTCGCGTAGATCGGCTCGGCCCCCCGCGGGCCCGCGCCGAACACCGCATAGTCCCACAGCGCGAGCCGCCCGGACGGGTCGGCGGCCGAGGCGACCTCGACGACCGCGGCCGGATCGAACGTGTCGTAGAAGAACTCCTCGTCGCGGGTCCACTCGACCATCACCGGATGCCCGGTCAGCTGCGCGAGCCGGGCCGCCTCGAGCACCTGTTGGCCCGCGCTCTTCCCGCCGAAACCGCCGCCGACGAACGGCGTGATCACCCGGACCGCATCGCGCCGCATCCCGAGCATCTTGGCGACGCGATCGCGGGTCGGAAACGGCGTCTGGGTCGAGGCCCAGATCGTCGCGTGCCCGTCCTTGATCTCGGCGAGTGCGGTGTGCGGCTCCATCGGCGCGTGGGCGACGTAGCCCTTGTGAAACACCGATTTCACGAGGTGCGGCGCGCGAGCCTTCGCGGCCTCGACGTCGCCATGCCTCGCGATCTCGTTCGGCTCGCCGCCGACTGCGACCAGGTGGTCGAAGATGCTCTCCGAATCGACCGTGGTCGCGGGCTCCGACCAGGACGAGCGGATCGCGCGGACCGCGGCCTCGGCGCCTTGCGGATCCGCATGCAGCACCGCGATCAGTCCCTGGTGCTGCACGATCCGCGCGCCGGGAACTCGCTCGGCGGCCGAGGTGTCGAGGCTCACCATCATCGCGCCGTGCATCGGCGGCCGCAGGAGCCGCGCATACAGCATCCCGGGCCGGCGCAGGTCGCCGGTGTACTTCGCCGCGCCGGTGACCTTCGCCGGGCCGTCGAGCCGCTCGACCGACTGCCCGATCACCGTGAATTCCTTCGCCGTGCGCAGCGTGACCCGCCGGTCGACGACGCGCAGGATCTTCGCGCCACCCGCGAGATCCCCGTAGGTCACGCGCCGCGCCGGCGAACCGATGACCGACACGACCCCGTCGTCCACCGCGAGCGCGGTCCGCGGGACCCCGAGGCGCTTCGCGGCGAGTCCGAGGAGCGCGGATCGCGCCTTCGCGCCCGCCTCGCGCAGCGCCGGACCGAACACCCGGGTGGTCAGGGAACCGAACGTGCCCGCGTCCGGCGGGCACTCCTTCGTGTCCCCCATCACCAGGTCGACCGACGCGACCGCAACGCCGAGCTCCTCGGCGAGCATCTGGGCGAGCGAGGTCATCACGCCCTGACCCATCTCGATCTTGCCGGAGAACACCGTCACGCGGCCGTCCTTGCCGATCCGCAGGTACGCGTTCAAGTCCTCGGGATACGCGAATTCCCGATCGCGCTTCAGCGCGAACCGGGCGCCGAGCCCGACCAGCGCGACCACGACGCCGCCGCCCGCGAGCAGCAGGAACCGGCGCCGATCGAACCCCGCGCGCTCGCCCGGATCGTCGCTCATCGGGCCTCCCCGGCTGCGGCGCCCTGCGCGGCGACCGACTCGATCGCCGCGAGGATGCGCTGATGCGCGCCACAGCGGCACAGGTGCCCGTCGAGCGCCTGGACCATCTGCTCGCGCGTCGGATGCGGAGTCGAACGCAACAGCGCGACCGCACCGAGCAGCATCCCGGAAGTGCAGTAGCCGCACTGGAACGCGCCGTGATCGATGAACGCCTGCTGCAACGGGTGCAGCACGCCGCCGCTCGCGAGCCCTTCGACGGTGGTCACCGTGTGGCCGTCGATCGCGCCGACCGGCGTCACGCAGGAGCGGATCGGCGCATCGTCGAGCAACACGGTGCACACCGCGCAGTAGCCGACGCCGCAACCGTATTTGGCGCCGGTCAAGCCCAGATCGTCGCGCAGCACCACGAGGAGCGAGCGCGCATCGTCGACTTCGAGGGTTCGCTCGGCGCCGTTCAGGCGAAAAGTCAGCGCGCGCATCATGACCGAGGATCCTACTGAAAGAGCCTGGCAAAAATCCATCGGCGAATTCCGTAGTGACGCTGCGGCGCGGCGCAGGCGCAGGCGGTTTTGGTATAGTCCGCGGTCCCGCCGACCGCCAGACCGACCGCGACCGCATGAAGGCCACGTTCCGATCGCTCGCCCTGCTGTCCCTGCTGCTGTTCGCGCAGCAGGGCGCGATCGTGCACGAGCTCGGCCACGTGACCGCGTGGCTGCGCGCGGCGACCCAGGTCGGCCCGGCCCATCGGGCCGGGAAGCCCTGCGCGTTGTGCCCGGTCTACGCCCAGGCGGTCACCCCGGCGTGCGGCCACGCGTACCCGAACCCGCCGCTCGCGCACGCGACCCCCGAACGGGCGGCCGAACCCGAACCCGCGACCGCCGGCGCGGCCGCACCGCGACCCCGGAGCCGCGACCCCCCCGCCTTCGGCTGACCCTCGTTCCACGAACGTCCCTCGCGGGAGGCCGCCGTGCGCACGCGCGGCCGCGTCCCGCCGTCAACCGTCGCCAGGAGTGTCTTCGATGCACCGCCATTCCCGTGCGGTCGCGGCCTGCGGTCTCGCCGCGATCGTCTGCACCTCGTTCCGGACCCCCGCCCGAGCGGCGGCGGCCGGATCGCCCCCGGAACTGAACGTGGTCGTCGTGACCGCGACCCATCTCGGCCCCGACCGCGCGCGCATCTCGACGCGCATCGGCGCATCCAGCTACACGTTCGACTCACGGGCGATCGCCGGAGCCCCCGGCGGGGACAACGCCCAGTTGAACCAGGTGATCCTGCAGGCGCCGGACGTGACCCAGGACTCCTTCGGCCAGTTCCACGTCCGCGGCGAGCACAACGGCGTGCAGTACCGGATCAACGGGATCGTGCTGCCGGAGGGCGTCAGCGCGTTCGGCCAGGTGCTCGACCCGCGGCTGATCTCCTCGGTCAGTCTGATCACGGGCACCTTGCCGGCGCAGTACGGGCTCGACACCGCCGGCATCATCGACATCCGGACGAAGCGCGGCGCGCAGGTTCGCGGCGGCGCCGTGTCGCTCTACGGCGGCAGCCACGGCACCGTGCAACCGAGCATCGACGCCGCCGGCAGCGTGGGTTCGCTCAGCTACTTCGTCGCCGGCGACATGCTGCGCAACGACCTCGGGATCGAATCCCCGGACGGCCGCTCGAATCCGCTCCACGATCACACGACTCAATATCACGGTTTCGGCTATTTCGAGGACGCGCTCGACGGCCACGACCGGGTCGCACTGCTGATCGGCAGCTCGATCGGCAAGTTCCAGATCCCGAACCTGGACGGCGAACAACCCTCCCTTGGACTCGACGTCTACGGCCGCACCACCTTCCCGAGCGCCGCGTTGAACGAGAACCAGCGCGAGATCACCCACTTCGGCGCGTTGAGCTGGCTGCACCGCGCCGGACGGCTGCGCTTGCGCACCTCGCTGGTCGCGCGCTACTCGAGCCTGACCTTCGGGCCCGATCCGGTCGGCGACCTGCTCTACGACGGAATCGCGCAGAGCGCGTACAAGCGCAACGTCGCCTACGCGCTGCAGTCGGACGCGACGATCCGGCTCGACCGGGTGCACACCCTGCGCGCCGGGCTGTTCGTGCAGGACGACCGGTCCACGAGCGACACCACCTCGCTCGTGCTGCCGACCGACGCGGCCGGTGCGCCGCTCGGCGACGTACCGCTGTCGATCGTCGCCAACGGCGCCAAGACCGAGCGGATCGAGAGTCTCTACGTCCAGGACGAATGGCGGCTCCTGACGCGGCTGACGCTGAACTACGGCCTGCGTTACGACCGGTTCACCGCCTACGCGAGCGGCAACCAGGTCAGTCCGCGCGCGAATCTCGTGTGGCGGGTGTCGCCGAAGACCACCCTGCACGCCGGCTACGCCCGGTACTTCTCGCCGCCGCCGTTCGAGCTCGTCGGCGCGAGCGACCTCGCGCCGTTCGCGAACACGACCGCGGCGCCGCTCTCCGCGGGGGACGCCCTGCCGCAGGCGGAGCGCGCGAACGACTACGACGTCGGCGCCTCCCGCGCCGTGACCCGGCGCGTGCGCGTCGCCATCGACACGTATTACAAGCAGTCGGTGAACCTGATCGACGAGGGGCAGTTCGGTGCTCCGATCATCCTGACGCCGTTCAACTACCGCTACGGCAAGCAATACGGCGCCGAGCTCAGCGCGAGCTACACCGGCCCCGCGCTGCAGGCGTACCTGAACTTCGCGGCCCAGCGCGCGATCGGCAAGCAGATCGACTCGGCGCAGTTCAACTTCTCCAGTGCGGACCTCGCGTACATCGCCCATCACGACATCGACCTCGATCATGAGCAGCGTTGGACCGGCTCCGGTGGCGTGTCCTACGGATGGCGGCACACGCGCGCGAGCCTCGACTTCCTGTGGGGATCGGGATTGCGCGCCGACCTCGCGCTGCCGCCCGGCGTGACCACGCCCTACGGGGGGACCGGCATCCCGAACGGCGCGCATCTGCCCTACTACACCCAGGTCAACGTCGGCGTGAGCCACGGCTTCGCGATCCGCGGTCTCGGCGAACTCACCGCGCGAGTGGACGTGATCAACCTGTTCGACGCGCGCTACCAGATCCGCAACGGCACCGGCGTCGGTGTCGGCGCACCGCAGTACGGGCCGCGGCGCGGGTTGTTCTTCGGGATCTCCGACGCGTTCGGCGGCGGCGGCTGACGCGGCGGCGTGGCACCGTCCTCCGGGGCCGCCGGTGGCGTCGCGATCCCGGGCGGGCGCAGAATAGGCGTCGATCCCACCCCAGAGCCGGAGACTCGCGTGACCCGATCGACCGCACCGCGCGCCACACGTGACCGATCGTCGGCCCAGCCGACCGTGCGCTTCCGGATCGACTTCGGCAAGCGCTGTTCGGTCGGGATCGGCAAGATCGAGCTGCTCGAGGCGATCGCGCACACCGGATCGCTGTCGCAGGCCGCACGGGCGTTGCGGATGAGCTATCGCCGCGCGTGGTTGCTGCTCGAGGACCTGAATTCGAGCTTCGATCGACGCGTGGTCACGACGACGACCGGCGGCCGCGGCGGCGGCGGTGCCGAACTGACCGAGTTCGGCGCGTCCCTGATCGCCGCGTATCGCGATCTCGACGCGCGGATCCGACCGCTCGCCGACGCGCGCCTGCGCGAGGTCGGCGAGCACGCGAAGGACGGCAAGGCCTCGCCGGTGATCCGGCCGACGCCGATCAGCCGGACGCTCGCGAGCGCCCGGAGCCCCGCACCCGCGTCGCCTCGGCGACGAGCCGCCGGGCGCTGAACTCGATGTGCAGGAGCCGCCGGCGCAGATAGACGACCGGCCGGGTCTCGGCAAGGTCCGCCCAGCCGCGCCGGCGCAGCGCCGTGGCGGGCACGCCGTCGGCGGCGAGATCGGCGGGCGAGAGGCCGAAGGTCTCGATCACGCGGTCGCTCGTCGCGCGCAGCGCGCGCCCGGCCTCGGACGCATCGATCGCCCCTCGCGCCGCGCGCAACAGGCTCTGCACGGACGCCAGATCCGACGCGAACAGGTAGTTCGCCGCGAGCAGGCGGTTCAAGGCCGCCAGGTCCCCCGCGGTCCGCTTCGGTTCGCTCGACAGCCGTCGCGTGGTCGCCACCAGCGCCGAGAACGCATCCAGCGCCCTCTTTCGCGCGATCCGGTACGCCTGCTCGGGCGGCGCCCGTTCGAGCGCGAGCCGCGCATAGCGCAGATCCGCCGCGAGCAAGGCCTCGACGAGGCGCGGCACGTCGCGCCATTCCCAGTTCGGCAGCACGAACGCGAACGCCCCCGAGATCCCCGCGCCGATCGCGGTGTCGAGGATCCGCTGCGCGATGAAACGCGCCCCGGGCTCGAGGAAGTGCAGGAACATCAGCGCCGCCGCCGACGCCGCGAACGAGGTGATCCGGTAGTTCACGTTCGCGTACGCATGGCTCACGCCGACCGCGACGATCACACCGGCGACGACCGCCCGATCGGGCATGATCGGCAGCAGCAGGGCCATGACCCCACAGCCGGCGAGGGTGCCGACGAGACGGTCGTTGCGCCGCTGCCGCGTGACCGCGTAGCTGCCGCGCATGATCAGCGCGATCGTGAGCAGCACCCAGCCGCCGTGGACCCCGTGCGGCAACGCGAGCGTGACCCCATAGCCGAGCAGCATCGCGAGCGTGAGCCGCAGCGCGTACCGCGCGACCGGCGAGGACCCCGAGGCCTGCGCACGCAGCGTCGCGAGGGCCGCGGGCCGGCGGTCGAGGAACGCAGCGACGTCGACGCCGGCCGGCACCGGCGGCGCCGCATCGCCGGCCGCGACGACCGCGGCGAGCCGCGCGACCCGATCGACCAGCCGCGCGAACTTCGCGCGCGTGGCCCCGAACG
>JAGWPU010000012.1 GCA_028870355.1 Gammaproteobacteria bacterium
ATGAACGACGTCGAGTGGGGCTGGCTGATCCGCTACATGCACACGACCGGCGCCTCGGCGTTCTTCATCGTCGTGTACCTGCACATGTTCCGCGGACTGATGTACGGGTCGGCACGCAAGCCTCGCGAACTGATCTGGATCTTCGGCTGCCTGATCTTCGTCCTGCTGATGGCCGAGGCGTTCATGGGCTACGTGTTGCCGTGGGGTAACATGAGCTTCTGGGGAGCGCAGGTGATCACCTCGCTGTTCGGCAGCCTGCCGGTGATCGGCGCGAGCCTGCTGCAGTGGATCCGCGGCGACTACGTGATCGCCGACGCCACCCTGAACCGCTTTTTCGCGCTGCACGTCGCGGCCCTGCCGCTCGCGCTGATCTTCCTCGTGATCGCGCACGTGATGGCGCTGCACGAAGTGGGTTCGAACAATCCCGACGGCATCGAGATCAAGAAGCTCAAAGGTCCGGACGGGCACCCGCTCGACGGGATCCCGTTCCACCCGTACTACACGGTCAAGGACATGGTCGGCGTCGCCGGCTTTCTGCTGATCTTCTGCGCGGTGATCTTCTTCGAGCCGACTTTCCACGGATTCTTCCTCGAGAGCGCGAATTTCACGCCGGCGAATCCGTTGCAGACGCCGCCCGACATCACCCCGGTGTGGTACTTCACGCCGTTCTACGCGATGCTCCGCGCGGTGCCGTCGTTCGCGGGCACCCAGGTCTGGGGCGTGCTGGTGATGGGCTCGGCGATCGTGGTGCTGTTCTTCGTGCCCTGGCTCGACCGATCACCGGTGAAGTCGATCCGCTACAAGGGTCCGATCTACAAGATCGCGCTGGCACTCTTCGTCGTCGCGTTCGTCACGCTCGGCGATTGCGGGATGCATCCTCCCGCGGGAATCTATCCGCTGCTCGCGAGAGCCGGGACCGCCATGTATTTCGCATTCTTTTTGCTGATGCCCTGGTATACGAAGATCGATCGTGTGAAGCCGGTGCCGGAGAGGGTGACGGGACATGCTTAAGCGACTGTTGTTGATTGCGGCGATTGTCGTTCCGTTTGGTGCGGCGCTCGCCCAGGAGGCGGATTTCCCGCTGCAGCACGTGCACACGAACATCAACGACGTCCAGTCGTTGCAGCGTGGGGCGCGCGACTTCATGAGCTACTGTTCGGGCTGCCATTCGTTGCGCTACCTGCGCTACGAGCGCATGGCGAAGGACCTGCAGATCCCGCTGCCGTTGCTCAAGAAGAATCTGATGCTGACCTCGAAGAAGCCGCTCGATCACATCCTCTCGGCGATGCCGTCGAATGACGCGGTCAAATGGTTCGGCGTCGAACCCCCGGACCTCACGCTGATGGCCCGCTACATGGGCAAGGACTACATCTATTCGTTCCTGAAGGGCTTCTACGCGGACAAGACGCGGCTCTGGGGGGTGAACAACCTCTACAAGCCGAACGTCGCGATGCCATTCGTCCTCGCGACGCTCCAGGGCGTACAGAAGCCGGTCTACAAGAGTGTGACCGACGCATCCGGGCACACCAGCATGCAGCTGGTCGGCGTCGCGCCGGGGACGGGCGGTTCGATGACGCCTGCGCAGTACGATGAGTTCGTCACGGACATCACCAACTTCCTGAACTACACGGCGGAGCCGATCAAGGCGGAGCGCCGGTCGCTCGGCGTGTACGTGATGCTGTTCCTCGCGCTGTTCTTCGTGCTCACCTATCTGCTGAAGAAGGAATACTGGAAGGACGTTCATTGAACGCGCGGCCGCGGCGGCTGGCCGCGGCCGGCGTGATCGGGAGACGGCGTTCGTGCCTCGCCGCGCTGTAATGACGCTGTTTTCAGGGCCCACCGACCCGTGGAGCCACCGGGTCCGGCTGGTGCTCGCCGAAAAGGGCATCGCGATCGACATCGTCAACGCCGAGGTCGGCAAGTTGCCGGAGGACTTGCTGGAGCTGAACCCGTACCACAGCCTGCCGACCCTGGTCGATCGAGACCTGGTGCTCTACGACTCCCGGGTCATCATCGACTACCTCGACGAGCGCTATCCGCATCCGCCGCTGATGCCGATCGATCCGGTGACCCGGGCGCAGTTCCGGGTCGCTTTGTACCGGGTGGAGCGCGACTGGTACGGAATGGCCGGAGACATCCAGTCGGATCCTCAGGGCAAAGCCGCGGCACAGGCGCGCAAGATCCTCGGTGAAGCGATCAGCGCGAGTGCCGAGGTCTTCCGGGCGAAGCCGTTCTTCCTGAGCGACGAGTTCTCCCTGGTCGATGCGAGCATCGCGCCGATCCTGTGGCGCCTGCCAGCCTTCGGCATCGAACTGTCCGCCCAGGCCCAGCCGATCGTGAAGTACATGCACGGGATCTTCTCGCGTCCGTCGTTCCGGGCGTCGTTGACCGAAGCCGAGCGGGGCATGCGCGCGTGAAGCCTCGCCGGCCATACCTCCTGCGGGCGCTGCACGAATGGATCGGTGACAGCGGCGAGACGCCGCACGTCGTCGTCGACGCGGGAGTCGACGGCGTGGTCGTGCCGCGGCCCTACGTGAAGGATGGCAAGATCGTGCTGAACGTCAGCCTGAGCGCGACCCGAGGCCTACAACTGGGCAACGATGCGCTGTCGTTCGATGCGCGATTCGGTGGCGCGAGCTTCTCGGTGTACGTTCCGGTGCGTGCGGTGCTCGGGATCTATTCGCGCGAGTCGGGGCAGGGGATGATCTTCTCCGAGGGCGATGCCGACCCCGATCCCGGCGATTCGCCCAGTCCGCCGAGCCCGGCGGCGAGCGCGGGTGAGCCTGCGGTGCCGGCTGGCAAGGGCGGCAAGTCGGGCAAGCGTCCGAAGCTTCAGGTGGTGAAGTAATCGGGCCTGCCGGCCGGCAGGGCGCCCGGTCCTGCCCTCGGGCGGCGCGGTGCGTCAGACGCAGCGGAACGCATCCCGGACCCAGGTCAGCCGGCCCCGGTCGTCCGGCGGCCCGTCGATGCCGACCACGTCGAAGCGCACTCGCGCATCGCGCCAGCGGCGCTCGATCAGCAGGAACCGCGCGGTCGCCCGCGCGATGCGCCGCTGCTTCGCGATCGTCACGGAATGCAGCGAGCCCCCGAAATCCGCTCCGCCGCGCTGACGCACCTCGACGATCACGAGCGTTCCACGCTCTTCGCAGATCAGATCGATCTCGCCGAGTCGGCACCGGACGTTACGCGCGATCAGGGCCAGCCCTTGCGACTCGAGAAAGCGCGCCGCGAGTTGCTCGGCGGCCGCGCCGGCGGCGGCGCGCGCCGAGGAGTGACCGGCCGAGTCGTGCATGCACGCAGTATCGCGCGCGACCGCCGCGCGGGTCTTCGCGCCTTTCTGGCCAGATTGGCGACAAATGACGGCGGCGCCGACGGGCGCCGCGATCAGAGCGGACTCGGGACTCCGTCGCGAATCACTGCCCAGTCGAGTCCGCGCCGGATTCGACCCAGATCGTCGAGCCGAAGCTGGCCGGTCACGCCGGCAAGCTCCGTGCCTCCGGCGAGGTACCCCGAGCGCAAGGCCGGGACCAGGCGATAAGCGTCGAAGCCGAACGCGTACAGCGGGCCCCAGCGCGCGGTCTGGTTCGGCCACGCGGCATCGACCGACGCGCGGATCTTCGCGGTCACGGGATCCGAGGAGATCATCCACGGCATGTCCGGGAAACGCATGCCGTCGACGTCGGAGTTCGCGACCGGTCCCGGCGCGTAGCCGTCGGGCATCGCATAGACGGGGATGTCGCCGGCGTAATTGAACTTCAGTTGCGGCATCACGAGCCGGGTGATGCTCGGCGGGCCCGCGACGAACACGAAGGTCGCATCGCCGCGATGGCCCTCGGGCTCGCCCGGCGTCGCGCCGATCTCGAGGGTCGAGCGAATGATGCCGGAGAAGTTGATCTGTCCGGCCGCGTAGCGGCCGAGCGCGAGCACGCTGCCGCCATGCCGCTCGAGCTCGGCCCGGAACGCGTCGGCGACGCGCTCACCCCACTCGCCCTGGGGGACGATCGCGACACCGTGCAAACGGCCGTCCGCGATCAGTCGCCGAGCGACGGTGCGTGCCTCGTCCTCCGGGCGCAGCGCGAACTGATAGAAATTGCGGGGCGCCGCAATCGAGTTCGCGAGGAAGTTCAGTGCGAGGATCGGGATGCGCCCGGACGCGAGCGGCGCGATGGCTGCGACGTCCTGCTTGGTCAGCGGACCGACGATGAAGTCCGCCCCATCCGCGACCGCCCGCGAATACACGGTTGCGACCGGCGTCGCCGCGACGTTGTAGATGCGTACCCGCGGCCGTGACGCGGCGTCCTGCTGGAAGTAGGCTGCGAGGAACCCGTCCCGCACCGCGACCCCGGCGGCTCCGGCCGGACCCGACAGCGGCAGCAGCAACGCGATCCGTTGCGGGAACCGCGTGACCTCGCGCAACTCCTGGTGCTCGGCGGCGGCGACGGTCGCGTCCGCCGGATGATCCGGGAACCGGGCCCGCCAGGCCGCGAGCGCCGCGGTGACGCCCATCGGATTGCGATCGAAGTCCCGCGCGACCGGTCCGAGCGCGAGCCACCCGGCGACGACCGGACCACTGCGGGGCGGCAGCGCGAACGACGCGCCGCGAGCCGCGGCGGCGCGGATCTGCCCGAACAGCTGATCGCGATTCGCGCGGACCGCGGCGGGATCGGCGAGCCAGCGCTCGCGCTCGAGGTATGCGCGCACGCCGGCGGCCACGTCGCCGACCAGGAATTCCGCCTGGCCTCGCAAAGCCCAGTACTGGATGGCGGCGCCGGCCGCCTGCGGCGGCTGGATGCGGGCAAGGTCGCGCAAAGCGGCCTCGCCATTGCGGCTGGCGACGCCGACGGACGCGCCAACGAGGGCGCGTAGCACCGGGTATCGGACGCTCGCAGCGGGCGATACGGTGGCGAGCGCCTGGTGCGCGGCGCTCGGATTGCCGGACGCGAGCCACTGCTGCGCGCTCTTCAGTTCGTAGTAGTCGCGGTCCGCGGGCTGGCTCGCCGCAAGCGCCGCATAGGCCTGCGCGGCCTGCACGTGGCGGCCCTGTCCGGCGAGTGCGGCCGCGCTCGCGGTGCCGCCGGCGAGGGGCGCCTCGACGGGCCGGACGAGACTGCAGCCGGCGAGCGCAGCACTCGCGATCGCGATCGCCCAGATCGATCTCGATGGACGTCGTCGGAACGCTGCCATAGGCTGTGTACCCTGTTGCCGTACCCGGATTCGAGGCGCGAATTATAGTGGGAAACGCTGCTCCCGGCAGGCTGTACGTGGTCGCGACGCCGATCGGCAACCTGGGGGATCTCAGTCCGCGGGCGCGCGAGACGCTCGCGGGCTGCGCACTGATCGCGGCGGAAGATACCCGCCACAGCGCGGTGCTGCTGCGCCACTTCGGGATCACCACGCCGCTGGTGTCGCTGCACGGACACAACGAGCGCGAGCGCACGCCGGCGCTGCTCGCCCGGCTCGCGGCGGGCGAGCACCTCGCGCTGATCAGCGACGCCGGCACGCCGGCGATCAGTGATCCGGGCCAGACGCTGGTGCAGGCCGCCGCCGCCGCGGGAATCGAGATCGTCGCGGTGCCGGGCCCGTGCGCCGCGATCGCGGCGCTGTCGATCGCGGGTTTGCCGACCGCGGCGTTCGCGTTCGAAGGCTTTCTGCCGTCGCGCCGTGGCGCGCGCCGCCGGCGCCTCGGCGAGCTCGCGCCGGAATCCCGGACCCTGGTGTTCTACGAGGCGCCGCACCGCTTGCGCGAGATGCTCGAGGACTGCGCGGCGACCCTCGGGCGGGAGCGCCGGGCGGCAATCGCCCGGGAGCTGACGAAAGTGCACGAGCAGGTCCGGCGTGGCGAACTCGGCGAGCTCGCCGCGCTCGCGACGCAGGAGTCGTCGCTCGCGCGCGGGGAGCTCGTCATCGCGATCGAGGGGGCTGCCGCCGGGGCTGCTGCGGACGACCCGGCTGCGGCGGAACTCGACCGCGTGCTGCGGGTGCTGCTCGGCGAATTGCCGCTCGCGCAGGCGGCGCGGCTCGCGGCGCGGCTCGTCGGCGCGCGCGACAACGAGGCGTATCGCCGCGCGCTCGCGCTGCGCGCCGCGGATGCCGCCTCCGACCACCCGGCGACCTGACGCGTGGCGCGCAAGGCCGATCGCGCCCGCGTGTCGCCGGGTGGGGAACCGCTCGCATCGTGCGAAGTCCGCGGGCGGTTTTTGTTAATCTAGGCACTCAGAGAGTCGGCCAGACAGTCGCTGTGCGCGATGCGCATGGAGGAAAGTCCGGGCTCCGACGGGCAAGGTGCCAGGTAACACCTGGGGGGCGTGAGCCCACGGAAAGTGCAACAGAAAGATACCGCCGAAGCGCCGCAAGGCGCTGGCAAGGGTGAAATGGTGCGGTAAGAGCGCACCGCGCCCTCGGCAACGAGGGTGGCACGGCAAACCCCACCTGGAGCAAGGCCAAATAGGGAAGCTAGCGGTGCCTGCGGCCGCGACCTGTGGCCCACAGGCGCTTCCGGGTAGGCTGCTCGAGGTGCGCGGCGACGCGCATCCCAGAGGAATGACTGTCCACGACAGAACCCGGCTTACCGGCCGACTCTCTGAACCCACCGCGGCGCGGCCGATACCTTCGGCCGATTCCAAAAAGAACCGCTAACAATTTGAATTAATTAAGGGCTTGACGCCCAGCTCCGCCGGCCGTCGAGAACGTCGGCTAAGTGACTGTCGTTACGGGATTTTTTTTGTCCCAAGGCGTTGACAGTCCGCGGTACCGATCCCTATAGTGGCAGCAGGTGGGAAAAAGTGGGGAATAATGGGTCTTCCGGCCCATTCACCGATGTTTCGCGGCGCCAACAAGTTGACTCTCGACGCCAAAGGTCGGGTCGTGATGCCCACCCGCTATCGCGAGCGGCTGCAGGAAATCTGCGGGGGCCGCCTCGTGATCACGGTCGACAAGGACCGGTGCCTGCTGATCTACCCACTGCCCGACTGGGAATCGATCGAACGCAAGCTCATGCAGCTGCCGACCTTGCATCCCCAGGCGCGACGCCTGCAGCGCTTGATGGTCGGCCACGCGACCGAGGTCGAACTCGACGGACACGGCCGGCTGTTGCTGCCGCCGAAGCTGCGCGAGTTCGCGCTGCTGACCCGAGACGCGGTGCTGATCGGGCAGGGGACGCGGTTCGAGTTGTGGGATGAAGCGCATTGGGAGGCGCGACGCGAGGAATGGCTGGCAGGCGAGGACTCGGCGAGCGATCTGCCGGCAGAACTCGACACGTTGACGCTCTGATCGGTCGCGAGCGGCGCGAGAGCGTGGGGCTTCGATGAGCGGCGAAGAATACGCGAACGGAACGCATTGGCCGGTGCTGCGGGTGGAGGCCGTCGCCGCGCTGAACCTGAAGCCGGACGGAGTCTACCTGGACGCAACCTTCGGCCGCGGTGGCCATGCGCAAGCGATCCTCGAGCAGGTCGGTCCCGGCGGCAGGCTGCTGTGTCTCGACCGGGACCCTGACGCGGTCGCCGCGGCTCGCGCGCGCTTCGGCGCGGACCCGCGGGTCGCGATCTTCCTCGCGCGGTTCTCCGAGCTCGCGGCCTGCGCGGACCGGGTCCGACCCGGCCTGCGATTCGACGGGATCCTGTTCGATCTCGGCGTGTCCTCACCGCAACTCGACGAGCCGGCGCGCGGCTTCAGCTTCCTGCAGGACGGGCCGCTCGACATGCGCATGGATCGCGGCACGGGACCGAGTGCCGCGGACGTCGTGAACACCGCGGCTGCGGACGAACTCGCGCGGATCTTCCGCGAGTTCGGCGAGGAGCGATTCGCGCTGCGGATCGCGCGCGCGATCGTCACCGACCGCAAGACCGCGCCGTTCCAACGCACGCTGCAGCTCGCCGAGATGATCGCACGCGTGAGCCCGACCCGCGAACGTCACAAGCACCCGGCGACCCGGGTGTTCCAGGCGCTGCGGATCCACGTGAACAACGAGCTCGGCGAGATCGAGTCCGCGCTCGCCGCGGCACTCGAGCGGCTCGAACCGCACGGCCGGCTCGCCGTGATCAGCTTCCATTCGCTCGAGGATCGGATCGTGAAGCGGTTCCTGCGCCAGCATGCGTCGCCCGATCCGCTCTACGCCGGCCTGCCGCAGATCCCCGCGCACGCGCGCCCGCGGTTGCGCCTGGTCGGCAAGCCGACGGTGCCGAGCGATGCGGAGATCGCGCGCAATCCGCGCGCACGCAGCGCCCGCCTGCGCGTCGCCGAGCGGCTGCCGACGGATCTCGCGGCATGAGCGCGCGGCGCATCCTCTTCCTCGTGCTGCCTGCGCTGTGGTTCGCGGTGCTCGCAAGCGCGACCGCGGTCGTCTACGAGCGATACGAGGCGCGCGTGCTGTTCGCGCGGCTCGAGAAGCTGAACGCGCAGCGCGACGCGCTCGATACCGAGCTCGGCCGTCTCGAGCTCGAGCAGAGCACGTGGTCGTCGAACGCGCTGGTCGAGAAGGCCGCGAGCGCGAAGCTGCACATGCTGATGCCGCCGCCCGCCGACGTGCGGATCGTGCGCCCGTGAAGCCGCGCTCGGCAGAACACGACGCGCGCTACGGCAGGTACCGGTGGCGTTCCGCGCTCGTGCTCGCGCTCGTGGTCGTGGGGGCGGCGCTGCTCGCCGCGCGTGCGGTGGACCTGCAGCTCGTCGATCACCGGTTCCTGCTGCAGCAGGGCGACGAACGGGCGCTGCGCGTGATCACCATTCCAGCTCACCGCGGCGAGATCCTCGACCGCAACGGCGAGCCGCTCGCGATCAGCACGCCGGTCGACAGCGTGTGGGTGAATCCCCAGGTCGTCGACCGCAACCTCGACGAGCTGCCGCGGCTCGCGCGGGCGCTGCGGGAGAGCGGCCATGCGCTCGCGCGCCAGATCACCGGACATCTCGACCGGCAGTTCCTCTACGTGGCCCGCCACCTGCCGCCGGACCAGGCCGCACGGGTCAAGGCGCTCGACATCCCGGGCGTGTACCTGATGCGCGAGTACCAGCGCTTCTACCCGGCCGGAGAGGTCACCGGACATGTCGTCGGGTTCACGACGATCGACGATCGCGGTCAGGACGGACTCGAGCTCAGCTACGACCCCGTGCTCACCGGCGTCGACGGCGCCGAACGCGTGCTGCAGGACATGTACGGCGACTACGTCCAGGACGTCGACAACATTCGACCGCCGCGCCCGGGTCGCGACCTGGTGACCAGCATCGACCTGCGGATCCAGTATCTCGCCTACCGCGCACTGAAGGCGGCGGTGCAGCGCTATCACGCGGAGGCCGGATCGGTGACCGTGATCGACTGCCGCACCGGCGAAGTGCTCGCGATGGCCGATCAGCCCTCGTTCAATCCGAACGACCGCAGCCAGTACCAGCCGAACCTCTACCGCAACCGCGCCGCGACCGACATGTTCGAGCCGGGCTCGAGCATGAAGCCGTTCATCATCGCGGCCGCGCTCACGTCGGGCGAGTACCGCCCGGGCAGCATCGTCGACACGTCCCCGGGGTACCTGAAGGTCGACGACAAGGTGTTCAGGGACGAGCAGGACTACGGTCCGATCAACCTGTCGACGATCCTCGAGAAATCGAGCAACGTCGGCGCCGCGAAGGTCGCGCTGTCGCTGCCGCCGGAACTCATCTGGAAGACCTTGACGAATCTTGGGTTCGGGCAGGTCACCGGGAGCGACTTTCCCGGGGAATCGTCCGGCATTCTCACGAATTACACGCAGTGGCGCCCGATCCGGATCGCGACGCTCTCGCATGGTTACGGGATCTCGGTGACCGCGCTGCAGCTCGCGCACGCGTATGCGACGATCGGCGCGTATGGTCTCGAGCGGCCGATCAGCTTCGTGCGGGTCCATGGTCCCGTGCCGGGCGTGCGCGTGCTGCGAGCGAGCGTCGCGCGTTCGCTGATCGGCCTGATGCGCGACGTCGTGTCCGCCGGGGGCACCGCGCCCGCCGCCGCGGTCGTCGGCTACAAGGTCGCCGGCAAGACCGGGACGGCGTGGATCTCGGACGACGGCGGCTACTCGACCCATCAGTACCGCGCGGTGTTCGCGGGCCTCGTGCCCGCGTCCGATCCGCGTCTCGCGACCGTCGTCGTGATCGACAAGCCGAGCGGACCGCTCTATTACGGCGGTGAAGTCGCCGCACCCGTGTTCTCGAGCGTGATGACCGGCGCGATGCGCTTGCTCGACGTGCCGCCGGACGACCTGCAGGCGATGCCGGCGACGACGCTGGTTCGTCTCGACGAGGCGCCATGAGCGCCGTGAGCGGCACCCCAGGCACCGTCGGGCTCGCCGGTCTGCTCGACGGGATCGCGCCGATTCCCGCCGTGGCGGCGGCCGGGGTCGGGATTCGCGATCTCGCGCTCGACAGCCGTGAGATCCAGCCGGGCGGCCTGTTCCTCGCGGTGCGCGGCCGCGGCGACCACGGCCTTGCGCACGTCGACGAGGCGGTGCGCCGCGGTGCCGTCGCGGTGCTCTGGGAGAGCGCGGGGATCGACCGCCCGCCATCGCTCCCGCCGTCGGTGTTCGCGGCGCCCATCGACGCGCTGTCGCGGCACGCCGGCGCAATCGCGGATCGATTCTTCGGTCGACCGTCGTCCTCGCTCGGCGTGCACGGGATCACCGGCACGAACGGCAAGACGACCAGCGCGTACCTGCTCGCGCAGGCCTTCACGCGGCTCGGTTCGCGTGCCGGCTACCTCGGTACGCTCGGCTGGGGAGCGATCGGGGCGCTGCAGCCGCAGGGCCACACGACCCCGGACGCCGTCACCATCCACCGGCGGCTCGCCGCGATGCGCGATGCCGGGATCCGTGAGGTCGCGGTCGAGGTGTCCTCGCACGCGCTCGATCAGGGACGCGTCGATGGCGTGCGCTTCGCGAGCGCCGCGTTCACGAACCTGACTCGCGATCATCTCGACTATCACGGGACGATGCAGGCCTACGGTGACGCGAAGTCGCGGCTGTTCGAGGCCGACGGACTGCGGCGCATCGTGATCAACGCCGGCGACGCCTTCGGGCGCGAGTTGCTGCGCCGGCATGCGGGGCGAGCGCCGCGGACCGCGGTGTGGGTCGGCGCCGCCGACGTCACTGTGCCCGCGGAGCAACGCTTGCAGGCCCGCCGCGTCGCGCCGGAACCGCGGGGTCTGCGCCTCGAACTCGACGGCACGTTCGGCGCGACGACCGTCCGTGCGCCGCTGATCGGGCGGTTCAACGCCGAGAACGCCGTGCTCGTGCTCGGGATCGCGGCGGCCGCCGGCGCCGCGCTCGTCGAGACGGCGGCCGTGCTGGCGGCGGTCGAGCCACCGCCAGGGCGCATGCAGGTGGTCCCGACCGATCGCGCCGACCGACCGCTCGCGGTGATCGACTACGCGCATACGCCGGATGCGCTCGCCAAGGCACTCGGCGCCCTGCGCGAGCACTGCCGCGGCGAATTGTGGTGCGTGTTCGGCTGCGGCGGCGACCGAGATGCCGGCAAGCGCCCGCTGATGGGCGCGGTCGCCGACGGCCTCGCGGATCACCTGATCGTCACCGACGACAACCCTCGCTCCGAGGACCCGGCAGCGATCACCGCCGCGATCGTCTCGGGGGTCGAGACCCACCCGGCGCAGGTGATCCACGATCGCGCGCGGGCGATCGGGGAAGCGCTCGCGAAGGCCTCGCCCGGCGACGTCGTGCTGATCGCGGGCAAGGGGCACGAGGACTACCAGATCTACGGCGACCGGCGCCGCGAGTTCAGCGATCTCGTCGAGGCGCGGCGCGCGCTCGGGGAGGCGGCATGAGACGCTTCCTCGGCGAGGTGGCCGCCGCGGTCGGCGGACAACTGGTCGGTGCGGATCGGCCCTACACCTCGGTGTCGACCGATACCCGCACCCTCGAGGCGGGCGCGCTGTTCGTCGCGCTGCGCGGCCCGAACTTCGATGGCGCGGACTTCGTCGAGGCGGCCGCCGCCGCGGGCGCGGCCGGTGCGATCGTCGAACGCCGCGCGCCGGGCGCGCTGCCGCAGATCCTCGTCGGCGACGCGCTGCTGGCGCTGCAGCGGCTCGCGAAGGCCTGGCGCGACGCGTTCCGGATGCCGATCGTCGCGGTCGCGGGCAGCAACGGCAAGACCACGACGAAGGAGATGATCGCCGCGATCCTCGCGCGGCGCGGCCCGTGCCTCGCGACCCGGGGAAACTTCAACAACCACATCGGCGTGCCGCTCACGTTGCTGCGACTCGAGAACGAACACCACGCGGCGGTCGTCGAGATCGGTGCGAACCGCATCGGCGACGTGGCCGCGCTGATGGCGATCGTCCGGCCGACCGTCGGCCTCGTCACGAACGCGGGCGCAGAGCACCTGGAAGGGTTCGGCGACCTCGACGGCGTCGCGCGCGGCGAGGGCGAGGCGATCGGCGGTCTCGAGCCGGATGCAACCGCGGTGATCAACGCGGACGACCGCTACGCCGATTACTGGCGTGGCCTCGCCGGGGCACGCCGCGTGCTGCACTTCGCCCTCGACGCAAGCGCCGAGTTCCGCGCGGTCGATCCGGTGCTCGGGATCGAGGATGGCGAGTTTGCGATGCGTTTCGATCTCGACTGCCCGCTCGGGCGCGAACCGATGCTGGTGCACGCCGGCGGCATGCACAACGTGCGCAACGCCGCCGCGGCCGCCGCCGCGGCCTATGCGGCCGGCGCCTCGATCGATGCGATCGGGGCGGGCCTCGCGGACTTCCGGCCGGTTGCGGGGCGGCTGCAGCTCAAGCCCGGCGCGCGCGGCAGCTGGATCATCGACGATTCGTACAACGCCAACCCAAGCTCGGTGCGCGCCGGGATCGACGTGCTCGGCGCTCTCCCGGGCACGAAGTGGCTGGTGCTCGGCGACATGGCCGAGCTCGGCCCCGGCGGCCCGGAGCGCCACGCGGAGGTCGGTGCGTACGCGCGGTCCGGAGGCGTCGAGCGCCTGTTCGGGTTCGGGCCGCTCTCGGTGCGCGCGGTCGACGCGTTCGGTCCGGGCGGCGAGTGGTTCGAGGACGTCGACGCGCTCGTGCGCCGCCTGCGGGCGCAGATCGGGCCGGCCGTGACGGTGCTCGTCAAGGGTTCGCGCGTGAATCGGCTGGAACGCGTGGTCGCGGCGCTCGCGGCGGCCTCCGTGGGCTCGATCGCGAGGGAGGGCTGAACCGCGATGCTGCTCTATCTCGCCGAATATCTGATGCGCACGCATGCGGCGTTCCGCGTGTTCCAGTACCTGACGTTGCGGGCGATCCTCGCGGCGATCACCGCGCTCGCGATCGCGCTGTTCGTCGGCCCGCGAATGATCGCGGCCTTGTCGCGCTACCAGATCGGTCAACGCGTGCGCAGCGATGGGCCGAAGTCGCACCTGCCGAAAGCGGGAACCCCGACGATGGGCGGCGGGCTGATCCTCGTCGCGATCGCGCTCGGCACCCTCCTGTGGTCGGACCTCGCGAACCGGTTCGTCTGGGTGCTGCTCGCGACGACGCTGGTGTTCGGCTCGATCGGCTTCTACGACGATTACCTGAAGCTCGTCGTCGGCGACTCGCGCGGCCTCGCGGCGCGCTACAAGTACCTCGCGCAGTCGGTCGCGGGCATCGGCGCGGCGTACGCGCTGTACCATTTCCATCAATCGCCCGACGAGACCTCGCTGTACGTGCCGTTCTTCAAGACGGTTGCGGTGCCGATGGGGGCGCTCGGGTTCGTCGCGCTCTCGTACTTCGTCATCGTCGGCACCAGCAACGCGGTGAACCTGACCGACGGCCTCGACGGGCTCGCGATCATGCCCGCGGTGATGGTCGCGGCGGCGCTCGGCGTGTTCGCGTACGCGACCGGCAACTTCAAGTTCGCGGCCTACCTGCACATTCCGTACATCCCCGGCGCCGGCGAGGTGCTGGTCTTCAGCGCGACACTGGTCGGCGCGGGCCTCGGCTTCCTGTGGTTCAACGCCTATCCGGCGCAGGTGTTCATGGGCGACGTCGGCGCACTCGCGATCGGCGCCAGCCTCGGTACCGCGGCGGTGATCGTGCGCCAGGAAATCGTGCTGTTCGTGATGGGGGGCGTGTTCGTCCTCGAGACCGTCTCGGTGATGCTGCAGGTCGCGTCGTTCAAGCTGACCGGCAAGCGGCTGTTCCGGATGGCGCCGATCCATCACCACTTCGAGTTGAAAGGTTGGGCGGAGCCGAAGGTGATCGTGCGCTTCTGGATCATCAGCTTCGTCCTGGTACTGGCGGGATTGGCGACATTGAAAATCCGATGAGCGTCGTCGTGATCGGCCTCGGCAAGACGGGACTTTCCTGCGTGCGCCACCTGGCGCGGCGCGGCGTCGCGGTGCGCGTGACCGATTCGCGATCCGCGCCCCCAGGCCTCGCCGCGCTCGGGGATCTCGCCGCGCGCGTCGACCTGCGTCTCGGGGGATTCGACGAGTCGATCCTCGACGGCGCGAGCCAGGTGCTGATCTCGCCGGGCGTGTCCCTCGACGAGCCGATCGCGCGTGCTGCGCGCCGCCGGGGCATCGAGATCGTCGGCGACGTGGAGCTGTTCGCACGCGAGGCGCGCGCGTCGACGATCGGCATCACCGGCACCAACGGCAAGAGCACCGTGACGAGCCTGGTCGCGCACCTGGCCGAGGCCGCGGGACGGCGCGTGCTCGCCGGCGGCAACCTCGGCGAACCGGCGCTCGATCTGCTCGCGCGGCCGGTGCCCGAGCTGTACGTGCTCGAGCTGTCGAGTTTTCAGCTGGAGACGACCTCATCGCTCGAGCTGCGCGCGGCGACGGTGCTCAACCTGAGCCCGGATCACCTCGACCGCTACCCGTCGATCGATGCGTACGGGGCGGCGAAGGCGCGGATCTTCCGGCACGCCGCGGCGGCGGTGCTCAATGCGGACGATCCGCGCGTGCTCGCGATGCGACCCGAACGCGCGGCCGTGACGACGTTCTCGGTCCGCCGGACCGACGCCGACTTCGCGCTCGCCGGCGACCGGCTCCTGCGCCGCGGCGTACCCGTGCTCGCGCAATCGCAGCTGAAGATCGCGGGACGCCACAATGCGGCGAATGCGCTCGCCGCGCTCGCGCTCGGCGAGGCGGCCGGCCTCGAACTCGACGCGATGGCCCGCGCGCTCGAAACCTTTCCGGGCCTTGCGCACCGGTCCGAGTGGATCGCGGACATCGACGGGGTGCGTTACCTCGACGACTCGAAGGGCACGAACGTCGGTGCGACCCTCGCCGCGGTCGAGGGGAGCGATCGACCGCTCGTGATGATCCTCGGCGGCGACGGCAAGGGACAGAATTTCGCGCCGCTCGCGGCTGCGTTCCGCGGACGGGTCCGGGCCGCGGTACTGATCGGCCGTGATGCGCCGGCGATCGCCGCGGCGATCGGCTGTCTCTGTCCGGTCGAGCGCGCCGGCTCGATGCCCGAAGCGGTCGCCGCGGCCGCGCGGCTCGCGAGGGCCGGCGACGCGGTGCTGCTGTCGCCTGCCTGTGCGAGCCTCGACATGTTCCGCGACTACGCCGAGCGCGGCGAGGTGTTCGCGACCGCGGTCCGCTCGCTCCGGCGGGAGTCCGCATGAGCAGCCCGACCCTGACCCAGGGCCTGCGGATCCGCGACCGGATGCCCTACGCATGGGATCCGATCGCGCTCGGCATCGCGGCCGCGCTGTTCCTCGTCGGCCTGATCATGGTCACGTCGGCATCGATGTCGATCGCCGGCCGCGACTACGGCAACCCGTTCTACTTCCTCGAACGGCAATTCGTCTACGGCTTCCTCGGGATCGGGTTCGCGTGGGTCGTCTCGCGGCTGCCGACGCGGCTGTGGGAGCGCTACAGCACGGTGCTGCTGCTCGCCGGTCTCGCGGTGCTGTTCGTCGTGTTGATCCCGGGGGTCGGGGTGAAGATCAACGGTTCGCGACGCTGGCTGCGGCTCGGTCCTGCGAGCTTTCAGGTCTCCGAGCTCGCGCGGGTGCTGATCGTGAACTGGGTCTGCGGCTACTGCGTGCGCAAGCGCGCCGAGCTCGAGGAGACGCTGATCGGCATCGCGAAGCCGATCGCGGTGATCGGGGTGGCCTCCGTGCTGCTGCTCGCGGAACCGGACTTCGGCGCGACCGCGGTGCTGTTCGTGACCGGTCTCGCGGTGCTGTTCGTCGCCGGCGCACGCCTGCGGTACGTGCTGCTGCTGCTCCTCGTGGGTACGGCCGCGCTCGCGGTGCTCGCGCTGACCTCGGCGTACCGCCTGAAGCGGCTCACCGTGTTCCTCCACCCGTGGAACGACCCGTTCAACAGCGGCTTCCAGCTCACCCAGTCGCTGATCGCGTTCGGGCGCGGTTCGCTGTTCGGGGTCGGCCTCGGCAACAGCGTGCAGAAGCTGTTCTACCTGCCCGAAGCGCATACCGACTTCGTGTTCGCCGTGCTCGCCGAGGAACTCGGTCTCGTCGGCGTGTTCGGAGTGATCGCGTTGTTCGTCGCGCTGGTGTGGCGCGCGGTCGTGGTCTCGCGGATGGCCGCGCGCGCCGGATTGCACTACCAGGCGTATCTCGCACTGTCCTTCGGCGTCTGGGTCGGCCTGCAGGCGGCGATCAACATGGGCGTCGACATGGGCGTGCTGCCGACCAAAGGGCTCACGCTGCCGCTGATCAGCTACGGACGCAGCAGTCTCCTGGTCACGCTCGCGTGGATCGGGGTGCTGCTGCGGATCCATCACGAGGTCAAGTGCGCGTCGCGCGCCGCCGTGATGCGTCCGGTCGGAGGCGAGCGATGATCGGCGGTCCCGTGCTGATCGCGGCCGGCGGCACCGGCGGGCACGTATTCCCGGCGCTCGCGGTCGCGCGCGCGCTGCGCGAGCGCGGGGTCGCGGTCGTGTGGCTCGGCACCGCCGGCGGCATGGAGGCGCGCCTCGTGCCCGCGAACGGCTTCGCGATCGAATGGGTACGGGTCGCCGGGATCCGCGGCAAGGGCGCGGGCGCGTGGCTGCTCGCGCCGTTGCGGCTCGCGCGCGCCGTCGCCGACGCGATCGGCGTGATGCGCCGCCGTCGCCCGGGCGTCGTCCTCGGCGCCGGCGGGTTCGTCAGCGGCCCGGGCGGGATCGCCGCGTGGCTGCTGCGGATCCCGTTGTTGATCCACGAGCAGAACGCGGTCGCCGGCCTCACCAATCGCTGGCTCGCGCGGCTCGCACGCGTGGTGCTCGAGGCGTTCCCCGGCAGCTTCGGTCCGGGCGTGCACGCCCGCTGCATCGGCAATCCGGTGCGCGCCGACATCGCGGCGCTCGCGCCGCCCGGCGTGCGTCTGGCCGGCCGCTCCGGACGGGCCCGCATGCTCGTGATCGGTGGCAGCCAGGGCGCACGGCGCCTGAACGAACTCGTGCCGGCCGCGCTCGCGCGCCTCGCGCCGGCGTCCCGACCCGAGGTCCTGCATCAGACCGGTGCGCGTCACCTCGAGGCGACCCAGGCCGCGTACGCGCGTGCCGGCGTCGACGCCGTGATCCGTGCGTTCATCGACGACATGGCCGACGCCTACGCCTGGGCGGACTTCGCGATCTGCCGCGCCGGGGCGCTCACGATCGCGGAGCTCCAGGCGGCCGGCCTCGGCGCGATCCTGGTGCCGTTCCCCGCGGCGGTTGACGATCACCAGACGCGCAATGCCGAGGTCCTGGTGCGCGCCGGCGCCGCGGTGCTCGCCCCGGAGGCCAGTCTCGACGCGGCGCGGCTCGCCGATTCGATCACCGCGCTCTCGGCCGATCCGGCGCGGCGGCAGGCAATGGCCGAGGCGGCGCGCGCCGGCGGCATCACGGATGCGGCGGCGAGGCTCGCGGACCTGTGCATCGCCGCGGGGAGGGCGCGATGAGCGACCGCATGCGGCGCATCCAGCGGATCCACTTCGTCGGTATCGGCGGCAGCGGGATGGGCGGCATCGCCGAGGTGCTGCTCAACCTCGGTTACGCGATCCAGGGGTCGGACGCGCGCGCGAGCGCGGTCACCGAGCGGCTCGCACGGCTCGGTGCGACGGTGTTCGCCGGGCATGCGGCGGAGCACCTCGGCGACGCGGACGTCGTCGTGGTCTCGAGCGCCGTGCAGCGCCAGAACCCGGAGGTCGCCGCGGCGATCGCGCGGCGCATCCCGGTCGTGCCGCGCGCCGAGATGCTCGGCGAGTTGATGCGCTTCCGTTATTCGATCGCGGTCGCGGGCACGCACGGCAAGACCACGACGACGAGTCTGGTCGCAAGCGTGCTCGCCGAGGCCGGGCTCGATCCGACCTTCGTGATCGGCGGGCGCCTGAAGAGCGCCGACAGCAACGCGCGCCTCGGCGCGGGCGAATACCTGGTCGCGGAGGCGGACGAGAGCGACGCCTCGTTCATGCATCTGCAGCCGATGATCGCGATCGTCACGAACATCGACAACGATCACCTCGCGACCCACGAAGGGGATTTCGCGCGCCTGCGTCAGAGCTTCGTCGACTTCCTGCACAACCTGCCGTTCTACGGCCTCGCGGTGCTGTGCCTCGATGATCCCGAGGTGCGCGCGATCCGCGATTCGGTCGCGCGCCCCTGCCTCACCTACGGGTTCGACGCGGCCGCCGACGTGCGTGCGACCGGCGTGCACCGCGAACGGCTGCAATCGCGCTTCGACGCGCTGCGGGCGGGCCGCGGTCCGCTGCCGATCCGGCTGAATCTGCCGGGGCGGCACAACGTGCAGAACGCGCTCGCCGCGATCGCGGTCGCGACCGACCTGGAGATCCCGGATGCGGCGATCCAGCGCGCGCTCGAGAACTTCCAGGGCATCGATCGGCGCCTGCAGTCGCTCGGCGAGCTGCGCTGGGCGGGCGGCCGCGCGCTGCTGGTCGACGACTACGGTCACCATCCGACCGAGATCGCCGCGACGCTGGAGGCGGTGCGCCAGGGCTGGCCGGAGCGGCGACTGGTGCTCGCGTTCCAGCCGCACCGCTATACGCGGACGCGGGACCTGCTCGATGACTTCGCGCGCGTGCTCGGCGAGGCGGACGTGCTGCTGGTCACCGAAGTCTACGCCGCGGGCGAAGCGCCGATCGCCGGTGCCGACGGGCGGGCGATCTGCCGCGCGATCCGCAGCCGCGGCGTCGTCGAGCCGGTGTTCGTCGAGCGCGTCGAGGAGCTCGCCGACGCGCTGCGCGGCGTGCTGCGCGATGGCGATCTCGTGCTCACGATGGGTGCGGGCAACATCGGCGCGGTCGCGCACGACCTGCGGCAGCGTCTCGCCGCGGGAGGTGGCGCATGATGGCCGGCGTCGCCGTGGGCGCGCTCGCGCCGGAATTCGAGTCCCGGGTGCTGCGCGACGCGTCGCTCGCGCCGCATACCTCGTGGCGGGTCGGCGGCCCGGCGGACCTGTACTTCGTGCCGCGGGACCTGCGCGATCTCGGCGCATTCCTGCGGCAGCTCCCGCCGCAGCTGCCGGTGTTGTGGATCGGTCTCGGCAGCAACCTCCTGATCCGGGACGGGGGCTTCCGCGGCGCGGTGATCGGTACGCACGGCGCGCTCGGTGCGATCGCGCGGGTCAACGAATCGACCGTGCATGCCGAGGTCGGCGTGCCCTGCGCACGCATCGCGCGCCAGTGCGCGCAGTGGAACCTCGGGCCGGCCGAGTTCTTCGCCGGCATTCCGGGCACGCTCGGCGGTGCGCTAGCGATGAACGCCGGCGCCTGGGGCGGGGAGACCTGGCGGCACGTTGTCGAGGTCGACACGATCGATCGGCGCGGCGGCGTGCGCACGCGCACTCCCGAGGAGTATCGGATCGGCTATCGCAGCGTGCAGGGACCCGAGGGCGAGTGGTTCGTCGCCGCGCGCCTGCGGTTCACGCCGGGCCACCAAGGCGGCGGCGATGCGATCCGCGAGCTGCTCGAGCGGCGCAAACGCACCCAGCCGGTCGGCGAGCGCAGCTGCGGCTCGGTGTTCACGAATCCGCCGGGCGATCACGCCGCGCGGCTGATCGAGGCGGCCGGACTGAAGTCGACCTGCATCGGCGAGGCCTGCGTGTCCGGGAAACACGCGAACTTCATCGTGAACCGCGGTGGTGCGCGCGCCGCGGACATCGAGGCGCTGATCGAGCACGTGCGCGCCACCGTCGCCGCGAAGTTCGGCGTGACCTTGACGCCGGAAGTGCGCATCGTCGGAGAGCCCGCGTGAGCCGCCTGCGAATCCGCGAGACGCCGTGCCGGATCGAGGATCCTCGGGATTTCGGCCGGGTCGCCGTGCTGATGGGCGGCGATTCGGCGGAGCGCGAGATCTCGCTGCGATCGGGCAACGCGGTGCTCGACGCGCTGCGCCGCCGCGGAATCGATGCGCGCGCGTTCGATCCGAGCGAACGGCCCGTTGCGGAGATCGCCGCGGAATTCGATCGGGCGTGGATCATCCTGCACGGCCCCGGTGGCGAGGACGGCCTGATCCAGGGTGCGCTCGAGTGGCTCGGCGTCCCTTACACCGGCAGCGGGGTGCTCGCCTCCGCGCTGACGATGGACAAGCTGAAGACCAAGCTCGTCGTCGCCGGCGCCGGACTCGAGGTGCCGGCGTTCGTGCGCCTGGACAGCGAGGCGGACCTGGCGCGTGCGGTCGCCTCGCTCGGCCTGCCGGTGATGGTGAAGCCCGCGTCGCAGGGCTCGAGCGTCGGGATCAGCAAGGTCAAGGCGGCCGCGGACCTGCCGCGGGCGTTCGCGGCGGCCCGCGCGGTCGAGCGACTGGTGTTCGCCGAAGCGTTCATCGGCGGCGGGGAGTACACCGTCGGGATACTGAAAGATCGGGCCCTGCCGTCGATCCGCATCGAGCCGGCGACCGAGTTCTACGACTACGAAGCGAAATATTTCCGCGATGACACGGTCTATCGATGCCCGAGCGGGCTCGACGAGCGCGAGGAGGCGGCGCTCGGCGCCGCGGCGCTCGCCGCGTTCGCGGCGACCGGCTGCCAGGGCTGGGGACGGGTCGACTTCGTGCGCGACCCGCGCGACGGCCGCTTCCAATTCATCGAGATCAACACGACGCCGGGCATGACCGATCACAGCCTCGTGCCGAAGGCCGCGCGGAGCGCCGGAATCGACTTCGAGGATCTGGTGTGGCAGGTGCTGGAAACGAGCTTTGCGCGGGAGGCGCGATGATCGCGGGCGTGCTGCAGCGTCGCAACCGATACAAGCGACCGGACGGCGCCGGTTTCTCCTGGCGCCGTCTGCGTTCGCAGGTCGACTGGCGCGAGGTCGCGCACTACGTCGGACCGCTCGTGCTGGTCGTCGCCGGGCTCGGCGCACTCGCCTGGGGGCTGAACCGGCCGCTGCGCGCGGTCTCGATCGACGGCAGCTTCCAGCGCGTATCGGCGGCCGAGATCGAGCAGGCGGTCGCCCCGTACCTGTCGGCCGGCTTCATGTCGGTGAACATCGACGCGATCCGCGGCGCGGTCCAGGCGATTCCGTGGGTCGACCGCGTGCGCGTGCAACGGCGCTGGCCGATGGGTCTCGAGGTCACGGTCGTCGAGCAGACCGCGGCGGCGCGCTGGAACGGGAGCGGCCTGATCAATCCGCGCGGGGACCTGTTCCTCAGCGATGCGAACGATCCGCCCGCGGCACTGCCGCTGCTCAGCGGACCCGAGGGCACCGAGGGCGACGTCGCGAAGCGCTACTTCGCATCGGTACCGCTGGTCGGCGCCGCGGGGCTGCGGATCGCCGCGCTCAAGCTCGATGCCCGCGGCGCCTGGGAGATGGATTTCACGAACGGCCTGGCCGTTCGCCTCGGGCGCCACCACGTCGCGCAGCGCATCCGGCGCTTCGTCGACACGGCGTCGCGGATCGTGATCCCGCGCTTGAGCGACGTCGAGTACGTCGACATGCGCTACGCGAACGGCTTCGCGGTGGGTTGGCGTGCCGGCGCGGGTGCGATCGCGCCCGCCGGCGCCGCCCGACCCGCGGCGTC
>JAGWPU010000102.1 GCA_028870355.1 Gammaproteobacteria bacterium
AGCGGTGGCGGTGGCGGCGGTCATCGACGCGAGCGGCGCCCGCCGTCCGCGCACGGTGAACGGCGATCCGACGCCGCGCCCCCCCGTAGCGCCCGCGGGCCAGCCGCCGCGGAGTCGCCCGACGCCCGTGCGAGCGGCGCGCCCTCACCCTCACCCTCACCCGCACCCGCACCCGCACCCGCACCGGCCGACGGATCCCCGGCTGCGAGCGCCGCCGGGGAATCACCGCGGCGTCGACGGCGCCGCCGCGGGCGAGGCCGGGGCGGCCGTTCGCAGGCCCCCGACGCGACGTCCCCCGACGCGACGCCCGAGGCGACCCCGCCGGACACCTGACGCTCGGCTCACAGCAGGTCGAGCACGCGATCGATGCCGGTGAACGGCCCGGTGTCCTTCGGACCGCGGCGCGTGTCCGGCCGGCGCACCGCGCGCAGGCAGCCAATACCATGGCGGCGAGCGCTCTCGAGCACCGGCAGGCTGTCGTCCACGAACAGTGTCCGCGACGCATCGAAAGGCTCGAACCGGCCGAGCCGCGCCCAGAACTGTGCATGCTCCTTCGGCGCGCCGACCGGGTGCGAGGAATACACCGCGTGGAAGTGGCGCGTCAGCGCGACGCGCTCGTCCTTGATCGCGAGCGTCTCGGGGTGCGCGTTGGTGACGAGCACGACGCGCTTGCCGAGGGCGCGGAGCCGCGACAGGAATTCTTCGGCGCCCGGCAGGTAGCGAACCTCGTCGGCGACCGCGCGCTTGAGCGCGCGCACGTCCAGATCGAGCGCGCGCGTCCAGTGATCGATGCAGTACCAGTCCATCGTCCCGGCAACCGCGCGGAATTTCGGCTCGAGCAGTGCACAGGACGCGGATTCGGTCAGACCGTGCCGAACCGCGTAGTGCCGCGGGATCAGCTCGCGCCAGAACCATTCGTCGAACGCAAGGTCCAGCAAGGTCCCGTCCATGTCGAGGAACACGGTCTCGATCGAGACCCAATCGACTGCGGCAGCGGTCGGCATTGCGGCTATCATAGCGGCGATGAACGACTTATCCGCGCTCGCCGCCGCCTTGCGACCGGTCGTCGCCGAGGCCGGCGCGGCGATCATGCGTGTGTACGACGGCGATTTCGCGGTGCGCCGGAAGGCCGACGATACGCCGCTGACCCTGGCCGACCTGGAATCGCAGCGCGTCCTGCTCGAGGGCCTGTCGCGGCTCAGCCCCGGCGTACCGGTACTCTCGGAGGAAGCCGCTCACGCGGCCTGGTCCGAGCGCAGCCGGTGGCCCGAATGCTGGCTCGTCGATCCCCTCGACGGCACGCGCGAATTCGTGAAGCGCAACGGCGAGTTCACGGTCAACGTCGCGCTCGTCGTCGAGCACGAACCCGTGCTCGGCATCGTCGCCGCACCGGCGCTCGGCCTCACCTACTGGGGTGCGGTCGGACTCGGCGCCTTCCGCGCGCGCGGCAACGACGCCGCGGCGCGGATTCACGTGGCTCCGCGACACGTCCCGATCCGCATCGTCGGCAGCCGCTCGCATTCGACCCCGCAGACGGACGCCTATCTGCAGCGCTTCCCGAGTTACGACCTGACCGCGATCGGCAGCTCCCTGAAATTCTGCGTCGTCGCCGAAGGCGCGGCCGACCTGTACCCGCGTTTCGGTCCGACCAGCGAATGGGACACGGCGGCCGGCCAGGCCGTGCTGGAGGCGGCCGGCGGCCACGTCACGCGGCCGGACGGCCATCGACTGCGCTACAACTGCCGCGAGTCCTTGCTGAACGGGGATTTCCTCGCATTCAGCGATCCGGCGGTGCTCCCGCCGGCCTGAGGCCGGCAGCCTCAGGCGTTGCCCGCCGGCTCGCAGAACTGCAGGGTCGCGTCGAGCAGGGCCGGGATGTCGAATACGACCTCGTCGTCGGCCATGGTCAGCGGGGCGACCCCGGCGGCCGCGATCAACGCGACCGGCAGATGGATCTGATCCCTGCGCCGGCCGGTCCAGCGATCGACCCGCGCGTCGCCGAAGGCCCGATTGAGCGCAGTCCAGCGCAGCTCGGCTGCCCGGGCGACGGGCGAGTCGCTGGCGGCTCCGTTCGCCAACCTCGCCGCACCGCTGTCGGCGGCGGTGGCGTCGGCGCGGGCGACCATCAGCGTTTGGACGTACTGCAGCATCTCGATCGGATCGACCCGCACGGCGAGATCGGTTCGATGGTCGTTCGGCATGCTCGAGGCCCCTCCGAGGGTTCAGATGATTCCGGTACGAAGCCGACATGGGGACGCCCCGGCAAAATATCCAGGCCCGGCCCGCAACCGGCGGCCGGAGCGGCCCCGTTTGCCGTACAGTGCCCCGATGATCGACCTGCACAGTCATTCGACCTGCTCCGACGGCGCGTTGCCACCGGCGCAGCTCCTCGAACGCGCGGCCGCGGCCGGCCTGCGGGCGCTCGCGCTGACCGACCACGACACGACCGCAGGCCTCGAGGAGGCGGCCGCGGCCGCGCGCACGCACCGGATCCGGCTCGTCCCCGGGATCGAATTCTCCGCGGCCTGGCGATCTCAGTCGATCCACGTGCTCGGGCTGTGGATCGATCCCGACGCCGCGGTGCTGCGCACCGCGGTCGCCGCTCAGCTCGACCGCCGCCGGCGCCGGATCCGTGCGATCTGCGAGCGCCTGACGCACAAGGGCCTGCCCGGGGATCGTCTGCTCGCGATGGTCGAGGCACGCGCGACCCTGCCGACCCGGGCGCACCTCGCCGATGCGCTGGTCGAGGCCGGCTGCGTGCGCGAGCCGCGCGATGCGTTCCGGGTCCATCTCGGACGCGGGCGGGCGGCCCATGTGGCCGCCGACTGGCCGACGCTCACCGAGATCGTCGGCTGGATCGTTGCCGCCGGCGGGACGGCGTCGCTCGCGCACCCGACCCGGTACCCGTTGTCGGCGACTGCACGGAATCGACTGCTCACCGACTTTCGTGACGCCGGCGGCCGCGCGCTCGAGATCGGCTGCGGCGGTAATGCGGCGCATCACCTCGACGCCTGCGCCGCACTCGCCCGACGATACGGGCTCGACGCCACCGTCGGCTCGGATTTCCACGGGCCGCGCATGCCGTGGAATCCCCTCGGCCGCTTGGCTAAGCTACCGGACGGTGTGATCCCGGCGTGGCGAGGTCGCGGAATCGGCGACGACGAGGACGGTTGAGCGCCCGTGAGCGAAGACGACGACAACGTCGACACCGACCTGTTCAGGAACATCGAGCGCTTGCGCCAGTTGCGCATCGAGCACCGCGATCTCGATGACGTGATCTCGCGCCTGACGCTCGACTTCCGGGTGGACGAGTTGCAAATGAAGCGGCTGAAGAAGCGCAAACTGATGCTGAAGGATCAGATCGCGCGGCTCGAGAGCCAGCTGATCCCCGATCTGAACGCATGAGCCGCTCGACGATCCCGGAACGCGATATCGAATGGACCTTCGTCCGCTCCTGCGGGCCGGGCGGGCAGAACGTGAACAAGGTCGCGAGCACCGCGCAGCTGCGCTTCCTGCTCGCGACGAACGCGACGCTCCCGCCCGAGGTGAAGCAACGGCTGCGGCGCCTCGCAGGCCGGCGGCTCACCGATGACGGCAGCATCGTGATCATCGCGCGCGGCGAACGCAGCCAGGAACGCAATCGCCGCGCAGCCCTCGAGCGGCTCGAGGATCTCGTCGACCGCGCGCGGATCGAGCCGAAGCCGCGGCGTCGAACCCAGCCGACCCGGGCGTCGAAGGAACGGCGGCTCGAGGCGAAGCGGCGGCAGGGCGCCTCGAAGCGCGACCGCACCGGCGGCGCCTGGGACTGAGCCGCGCGCCACCGGGCCGGCGGCGCGCGGCCTCAGCCCGAAGTGACCTGCAGGATGCTGTGCCGGATCTGTTCCGAGAGCACGATCTGCGCGTCGACCGCGACCGCGGTGAGCGCCTCGTCGAAATGCAGCGTGCCATCCTCGCCCGTCCGCACGACGCCGCGCCGGCGCAGCAGCTCGAGGAAGTTGCGGAACATCGCCTTGTCGAAGAACTCCGGCGACTCGAGCCCGTAGAGCAGGGTCATGCGCTGCGCGGTCAAGCGGCACCGCTCCTCGAGCGCCTGCTGACCGATGCGGCCGCTCCCGGCGCGCAGCAGCAACGCGATCGCGAGATAGTAGCGCTCGACCGTCTGGATCGTCGCGGCCGCGAGCCACGACAGGCGCACCGCTTCGGCGGTCGCCGGCGCCGGCCGGTGCCACTCGTCGCGGTCGGGCGTCGCGCTCAGCAGGCCGAGCCCGGCCAGCACCTCGAGCACGCGCAGCGCGTAGTCGCCGACATCGTCCTCGCTCCACCGCAGGAACAGTTCCGCGGCGATATACGGATAGATCCGCGACAACAGCCGCAGGATGTCCGTGGTCCGCATGCTCGCGTTGCCGAGGAAACAGCAGGCGAGCAGCGACGGGACCGCGAGCAGATGCAGGGTGTTGTTGCGGTAATAGGTCGCGAGCAGCGCCCGGTCGGACGTCATCGACAGGATGTCGCCGAGAGGATGGCTGCGCCGCTCGAGCAGCCCGAACTCCTCGGCGTACGCGATCATCTGCGCGCCGCTCGCCGCGGTCACCGTGACCATCGCCCCATACGGCGCATCGCGCAACAACTGCCGGTACAGATCGAGTTGCGCGGCGAGGTCGGCTTCCGCGGACGCCTGGCGCGGCGTCGCGAGCAGCGCGGTCGCGACCAGGTTGATCGGCGTCACGGCCGCGGCGGCGTTGATCCCGGTCACGATGCGCCGCGCGAGCTCACCGACCGCGGCACCGAGCCCTTCGAATCGCGGCTCCTCGCCGCCGGCCGCACGCTCCCGCCAGCGCGGGTCGTGGGCGTTCAGCACGGCCTCGAGCGCAATCGGCTCGCCGAGATTCACGTGAACCTCGCCGAAGCGCTGGCGTAGCGCCGGCACGGCCTTCAACAGGCTGGCGACGCTCTCCTTGCGCTTCGGGCGTCCCGCGAGTTCGCTGAGGTAGGTCTCCCCCTCGACGATGCGCTCGTACCCGAAGTACACGGGGACGAAGGCCACCGGACGCCGCGGATCCTGCAGGTAGCCCTGCACCGTCATCGACAGCATGCCGGTGCGTGGCGGCAGGAGCCGTCCGGTGCGGCTACGCCCTCCTTCGATGAAATATTCGAGCGGATGCCCGCGCGACAGCATCAGGCCGAGGTACTGCTTGAACACCGACGCGTACAGGGCGTCGCCCTTGAACGAGCGCCTCAGGAAGAACGCACCCCCCTTGCGCAGGAATCGGCCGACGACCGGCATGTCCAGGTTCACGCCGGCCGCAATGTGCGGAACCGCGAACCCCTTGTGGTAGATCACGTAGGAGAGCAGCAGATAGTCCATATGGCTGCGATGACAGGGAACGTAGACGATCTCGGTGCCGTCGCCGATCTCCTGCAAGCGCTCCACGTGACGGAACGTGACGCCGTCGTACAGACGATTCCAGAGCCAGCCGAGCACCAGCGACATGAAGCCGACGAACGTCTGCGAGTAGTTCGCGGCGATCTCGTCCACACAGCGCTTGGCGGCGAGGATCGCTGCCCGCCGCGAGAGGCCACGCGCACGCGCCTCGGCGCGGATCGCGACCCGCACCGCGCGCGCCGCGAGCACCCGCGCGACGATCGTGCGCCGATGCGACAGGTCCGGGCCGATCGTCGAGGTGCGTTGCGCGCGCAGCGCCGTGCGCAGCGACCGCACGATGCGTCGCGCGACGGCGGCGCTCTCCGCCTCGCCTTGCATCGCTGCGCGCAGCGACACCGGCTCGCCGACGTGCAGCAGCGTGTTGCGGCCGTTGAACAGGATCGTGAGGAGCCGGCGGACGCGCCCGACGAGACTCCAGGTCTCGGTGAACGGCAGCCGCCACCAGCTCGATTCCTTCGCGGCCGCGCGCCCCCAGAACACCGCGACGGGCACGAGATCGACGTCGAACGCCGGATCGGCGGCGACCGCGCTCATCAGGTGCACCAGGGTGCGGGGCGGCCGGCGGTCGACGCGGCCGCGCAGCAGCCCGACGCGGCGCTCGAGCTCGAAGTGCGCCTGTTCGGTCCGGATCCCGCCGACCAGGAGCCGGCGACTCGGCCGCGGCAGGTTCAATCGGCCGCAAACCAGTCCGAGCACCGCCAGGTCGCTCTGAGCGTCGCGCTCGAGCACGTAGCACACCGGACGATCGGCCGCCGCGAGCGCGGCGGCCGCGGAATCCGGCTTCACCGCGACCTTGACCCACGCGACCAGGATCTTGCGCACCAGCCATTGCCAGGCCCGGCCGAGGCCCCACGGAGAACGCAAGCTCGCTCACTCCTCGGTTCGGTCAGCCCGCCGAGCGCAGAGTGTACAATCGCCCCGCTCCCAGCGTCACCCGGAGATCACGATGGCCAGGACCCTGTCATTCCTCCTGTTATTCGGCCTGTCGGCGACCGCGCTCGCGGCGCCGTCCACCGTCAGCATCGACATGGCGGGGCGGGTCTATCTCGCCGCCGGCTTGCGGGAGCAGGTCTCCGCATCGCTCGACGGGATGCCCGAGAGGTTGCGTCGGATGTTCCTGTCCGAGTCGCACGGCAAGCTCGACGCCGCGCGCCTCGAGGCGGTGACCGCGGCCGCGAAGCGCACGTTCCGGATCGACGTGTTCGAGCCGTCCGCGCTCGCCGCGTTCGCCGCGCACCTCGATCCGGCGGCGGTCCAGCAGGCGCTCGCGTTCCTCGCAAGCCCGACCGGCCGACGCATGGTCGCCGCCGACGTCGCGCTCGCGAAGCTCGACCCGGCAGCGACCGACGCGATCGCGAACGGCAAGCTCGCCGCGGCGGCGACGCCGCAGCGCGCAGCACTCTTTCAGCGGATCGCGACCACGACACGCGCGACCGATTCGGCGGCCGAGGTGTACATGACGATGGGCCGATCGCTCGCCGTGGGCAAGGCGATGGGCTACGGGCTCGACCTGAAGGAGGCGCGCGCGAGCGTCGGCAAGAAGACGCCACCGCCGGCGGATCTGCTGAAGAGCCTGGCGGTTCCGCTCGAGCGGTACGTCGCGTACGACTATCGCGATCTCAGTGACGCGGATTTGCGCAGCATGCTGGCGTTCTTCGATTCCCCTGCCGGAAAGACCTACGTGAACGCGTCGATCGCCGCGTTGACGGCCGGCTATCGGTCGATGAGCCGTCGCTGCGGCGAGCGGATCGGCGAGAGCTGGCGGGAGATCGCGCGCAGCGAGGCGCAGGACTCGGCGGTATCGACGCCGAACCCGCCGCGGCCGAACCCGTAGCGCCTCAGCCCGGCCCGAGGGACTCGAGGAACGCCCGCAACAGCCGTCCGATCTCGGGAATCCGGTCCTGCAGCCGATGATCGGAGTCCAGCAGGTGCAACTCGGCGCGGTGCTCTCGGGCCCAGCGGATGCTGTGGTCGACCGGGACGATCTCGTCGCGCCAGCCGTGCACGATCGCGGCCGGACAGCCGCAGTCCCGTGGCGTATGGGCCTCGAAGCCGGGCATGTAGAACGCCGGCGCGAGCAGGAACAGCCCGCGCGCGCCGAGCGCGCGCGCGGCGGCCGCCGACACGTGTCCGCCGAGGCTCGACCCGACGAGCACGATCGGGGGGGCATGGCCACGGCCGATCTCGATCAGCCGGGCGACGCGAGCGCACGGATCCTCGATCCCGCGGTAGTCGACCGATTCGACGGCGTCCCCGAGGTCGCGCACGACCGCCGCGAGCGCGGTGATCTTCGCGCCCCAGGGTCCGCTCTCCTTCCCGTGCGAGAAGATCACGGTGCGTGCGGTCGGCGTCATCGAATCGATTCCCCGCGGCGACATCCGCAACGACCGCGCTCAGCCCTCGAGACGGCTCGCGAGGCGATCGACCCATTCGATCTGCTCGGGCGTGAAGCGTGCGTCGCGCCAGCGATTCACGGTCACCGGTTGCGCGTCGCCGCCCGCGGGCGTCTGCACGATTCGGTAGGCATGGAATTCACCCGCGCGCGCCGCCGCGAGGCCCACGAGGAACGTCAGGCCGCGCGCCGCGGCGTTCAGGCTCTCGTCGCAGACGACGAAATACGCATCGTCCGGCCCGCGGCCCCGGAAAGCGCCGCTGCGATACAGATCGCCCAGGAATTCCCGCACCTGGGCGTCGATCGTCGCGAACGCCGCCGCACCGGAATCGGCGGTCGCCGCCCAGCGAGTCCCCTGCACGAGGCAATTCAGAATGTAGGAGTGCGTCCGGCGCGGCGCGAGATAGCGGAAATCCGCGACGCTTCCCGCGGCGAGCGTGCGCGGCCGTTCCCCACGGCGCAGCGCCGGACGTAGCGACAGCAACGCGTTCACCCCGTGGGTGCGCAACCGGATGCGCTGGGCCTCGGTGATCAGGCACGCCGGCTTGTAACCCGGACGGAGCACCGGCTCGAGGCTCTCTTCCGGTTCCTCCCAGGGCGGCATCCGCCCATCCCGGCGCGCGAGCATCCCGGCGACGGCACCGCCGGGTGCGAACGTCTCGAAGCGCCCGCGCAACTTGTCGTAGGCGAGCACGCGCGGGAAGAACATCGTCGCGTTCTCGCTCTGGAATCCCCAGGCATCGAATCCCTCGATCGCATCGTCGGCGGTCTGCCAGGCCTGCGGCGGATCGACGATCAGCAGGGCCCGGCGGCGACGGCAGAACCGCTCGGCGACCAGCCAGGTCGCGAGGCCGACGTCCCGGTCGCGCGCGAGCGGTGGCACGTACAGCAGGTCGAACGACTCGGCGTCGTCGAGCGCGAACAGGCCGGTGCGCTCGGCTTCGCTCCCGATCAGGTCGTAATCGGTCAAGGGCGCGCCATCGTCGCCGTCCGCGTTCGAGCCGATCCAACCGGTCGCGAGGCCGTTGTCGGCATCGATCGTGCGCGCGGGTCTCGAGGCCGGCGGTCCGCCGACGACACGTACCAGCGCCGAGCGCGCGAGCGCTTCGGTCACGAAGCGCGGCCCGTCGGACGCGCGGATCGACAGCCGACGGTGGATCTCCTGATCCTCGACGTGCAGCGAACCCTGCGCGCGCACGCGCTGGACCGTCAGGTTGAACGCGGCGGGATCGTCCGCCGGCAGGTTGTCGTAGTCGATGCAGACCCTGAGGAACTCGCGGGTACCCGGGCGCACCGCGCGCAGCTCGAGGCGACGGCCGTCACCGGTCGGCAAGGTCACGGTCGCGCCGCGCGCACCGTTGGCGACCCGGACGACGATCGCCTCGCGACCGCCGTTGTCGAAGAATTGCTCGATCGCATAGCCGAGCGAGCTTGGTTGCCACAGGCCGCCGAACAGGCTCTGGAACTGCGCGAAGCCCGTGACCCGGACGGGCTGATCGACCGGCCCACGCAAGGTGCGGCCGACGAACGCGGCTCGGCCGGTGGGCAGGCGCAGGATCGACGGTTGCGGACTGCGCTCCTCGCCGAGCCGTGGACTCGGTTCACTCGACATCGCCTATCCCTCGATCCTCGTGGGCGCTCGTGGAACTCTATCACAACGCCGCGAGGCTGCCATCGCGGCGCTTGAATCGCGGCGCGAGCACGATCCCGGTGAGAAAGCCGCCGATGTGCGCGAGAAACGCGACGCCGCCGTCATGGCCCGCGAAGTGGCTCACGAGTTGCACGAGGAACCACAGCAACAGGAGCAGCATCGCGGGCACGCGCATCGTCGTGAAGAAGAACGGCAACACCACGAGGGTGAGCACGCGCGCGCGGGGGAACGTGACGAAATACGCGCCGAGGACGCCGGAGATCGCCCCGCTCGCGCCGATGATCGGATAGGCCGAATCCGGGGTCGCGAGGCCCTGCGCGAGGAACGCCGCGATCCCGCAGCCGAGATAGAACGCGAGGAACCGCACCGGCCCCATGTAGTCCTCGACCGATGCGCCGAAGATCCACAGGAACAGCACGTTGCCGAGCAGATGCATCCAGCTCGCGTGCAGGAACATCGCGGTGAAGACCGTCACGTAGCGCGGGACCCAGACGAGATCGGGCGGCAGCCGGGCGACGCCGAACACGACTGCCGGAATCGCACCGAGCGCATCGACGGCGCGGCGCGCGGCGAGCGCGTCGAGCGAGGATTGCCACAGGAAGACCGCGAAACACAGCGCGATCAGGCCGGCGGTGACATAGGGTCGGGAGGACGACCGACTGTCGTCCTGGAGCGGGATCATCCGTTCGGCCGCTGCTCGTCGCGCCGCTGCGGCCGCTCCTCGAGTCGACGATCCCGTTCGAGCCGCGCTTGTTCGGCCTCGGCCGCCTTGCGCGCCATCTCGTCGAGCATGATCTTCATCCACTCACTGATCATTTCGTCCGCTCCGCCGGATCCCGACCGACGATCGCGCCGATGCGCGCCGCGGCGAGCGGATCATAGCCGGCTCGCGCGCGGGAATACACCCGGTGCGCGAGCGCCGCGCCGTCCGGCGAGGCGACGAGCGCCGCGTAGATCGGCGCGAGCAGATCGAGCCGTCCGCCGGCCTCGAGATAGGCGGACGCGGCCTCGATCCCGCGCGGATAGCGGTTCTCGATCGCGACCTGCAGCCACGCGCTCTGCGCGTGCGGGGGCAGTACGCGCATCGGACGATACGCCGCGTCGAGGCGGGCGAGCCGTGCGGCGCCGACCGGCGCCGGCAGGCCTTCGAGGAAATATCGCCACTGCGGCTCGGACCAGTGGCGCGCGCCGAGCGCATCGGTTCGAATGCGGCCGGCGAGCCAGCCCGAGCGCACCGCGTCCACCGCGCGCAGCGTGGCCGCGTCCGGCAGCGCGACGGCGCTCGGCACACCCGGCGCGTGCAGCCACTCGGTGAGATCGACGCGGCGGATCGCGGATCGGTTCGGATCGATCAGGCGATGCACGAGGGACTGCTCGAACCGCGCGGTGCCGGCCGGGCGTCCCGCCGCTGCCGCGAACCAGCGACGCGCGAACGCGTCGAACCGCGATCGGCCGACGCTCGCGGCGAGCGTCTCGAAGAACAGGCGTCCCTTCTCCCGCGCGAGACGGCTGGAGCCGACGTCGCCGGCTCGGCCGACCGCGCCCCCGGCGCAAGCACGATCGAGCGGCGGCGAGTCCGCGAGCGATGCGCGCTGCTCGAGGTAGGCGAGCGTGTCGAGGACCGCGGCGTTCGGCGCGCCGTACAACTCGGCCGCGACGCGGCTCTGCGCGTACGCCGCGAACGCCCGCCCGATCCAGGCGTCGGCGCGGGTCGCGGGCTCGAGGTCATCCTGGCCCGCGGCGAACGGCAGCCGCGCCGCAAGCGGCACCGGGTCGCGCGTTCGGTCGAACAGCGTCGGCGACAGCAGGCTGAGGCCGGGCGCCGCGAGCGTGCGAAACGCAAATGCGGCGGGCATCACCACGAAATCCCGCCGCGCGCCGGCGCTCACGCCGAGCAGGCGGTCGCCGGCCGCGCGCACGGCCGGATACTCGCGCAGCGCGCGCGCCGGGCCGTGCGCACTCCAGCCCGGCGCATAGACCCCGGCACGATCGTCGATCGCCGCGAATTTCAGATCGCCGACGACCAGGTCGAGTTGCGACGGCGCGAGCGCGCGCCGGGTGATCAGGCCGTGCGCGGCGGCGCGCTTCGAGGTCGGTGCGAAGGGGTGCTTTGCGGACGGATCCGCGGCATCGCTCAGCAGTGCGACCATGTCCGACGGCGTCCGCAGGCGCAGTACCACGCGGACGCGCGCGCGCGGACTATCCTGCAACGGGATCCAGCTGCGTGCGCCGAACGGCTGCGACAACGCGTAGAGGATCCTCGGCCCGCGGCCACCGGCGCGCGCCGTGGTCCAGTTCAAACCGGGGGCGCGCGGCGAGGTCTCGTACTCGATCCGGAAAGTCTCCTTGGCCGCATCCGACCGCGGCACGTCGATGATCAGCGCGGTACCGTCGATCGGATCCGGGACCCCGAGGCGGAACGGACGGCTGACCCAGAACGGTGCGATCGCTTCCGGGGCGCCATAGGTCGCTCGCGTCAGCTCGGCGACCTCGAAGATCCGCAAGCCGTGGGTATCGAGCACCAGGTGATTGGCCGAGGGATCCTGCCGGCGCACCGTGAGTACCGCGGTGCCGCGCAGCTGATGCGACGCGAAGTCGGCATCGAGGTCGAGCGCGACCCGGGTGACCCGGAACGCGTCGAGATTCGCATAGGAGTGCTCCGTCCGGCTCCCGGCCGGCGCCGACCGCGACGGGCTCGCGACGCAGAACGCGAGGACGGCGATTGCGAGCGCGCGCCGGGGACTCAATGTCCGGACGGCGGCGTCGCCGCGGGGGGCGCCTTCTTGTGCGAGGTGCCGATGCCAGTCAGTTCGTCGTAGGTCTTGGTGCTGATCGACAGCTGCTCGGCGCCGTTCCAGTTCGAGCCTTTCGGCACCGTGTCGGCGACGAGCGGCGCCTGCGCGATGATCGCATCGACCCCGGGCTCGTGCTGCGCGATCGCGACGGGGAGTCCCCGCGGCGAGTGCACCATCGCGACGACGCGGCTCCAGTCGACCCGCAGGCCGCGCCGGATCGCCGCGCGGCCCGCCGGCGTATGCAGCGCTCGCTTGAGCATCTGGCGCCGCTCCACGGTCCAGTTCAGCCGGCGGTAGCCCTTCAGCGGCCTGAACGCCTCCATGTACAGGTGACCGTCGCGCCAGCCGAACACGTACGGCTGATTGACGACGGTGACCCTCGTACCGACCGGGATCAGGTGGAAGAACTGCTTGATGTCTTCCGGGTACAGGTGCATGCACCCGTGGCTCACGCGCATCCCGACGCCGTAGGGCTTGTCGGTCCCGTGGATCAGGTAGCCCGGCCAGCCGAGCTGGAACATGTACAGGCCGAGCGGATTGTCGTCGCCCGCCGGAACGACCGCGGGCAGTGGATCGCCCTCTTTCGCGTGCTCCGCGCGAATCGACTTCGGAACGATCCACACGGGGTTCCTCTGCCGGCCGATGATACGGGTCGTCCCCTCGGGCGTCTTCCAGGCCACGCGACCGATACCGATCGGGTGGGTATAGACGATCTGCGGTTGGCCCCGCCGATGCGGCGGGAAATAGAAGATCCGCATCGCCGCGAGATTGATCACGACGCCCCGATGCGGCGCCTCCGGCAGGATGAACCGCGTCGGCACCACGACCACGCGACCGACCCCGGGCAGCCACGGGTCGACGCCGGGATTCGCGAGCGTGATCTCGTCGTACCCCACGTCGAAGCGTCGCGCGACGTCCGAGAGCGTGTCGTGCTTCCCGATCGTGGTCCGCTGCACGTAGCCGACGACGTCATCGGTCGGGCTCTTGAGCACGAAGCGGTCGAGCGCAACCGGGGTCGGCAACGTCGGCGCAGGCGCCGGCGCAGCCACGGCCGGCGCGACGTCGGCGCGCTGATCGGGCGCGGGCGGCGGCCGGAACAACGAGCACGCCGCGGCGCTCGCGCCCGCGATCAGGATCGCGAGGACTCGAATCATCGGCGACACGGTTCGGTTCGGCGGCTTCATAGGCGACAGCGTGGCAATCGGTGGACCTGCGGCAGCATTCAACCCCTCGGGAACTTCGAATTATCTCAATAAATCAACGTCATAGCAATGCAGGCTGATTGGGCAGCTCGCCGCCCGCCCGATCCCCGGCGCATTCGACGGACGGGTAATGGCGCGACAGCAGCGCCCCCACCGCATCGATGCCCGCGATCGCGCCGTCGCGAAACCGCCCCTCACGGAAATATCCCTCCATCAACCGGCAGACCGCTTCCCACTCCGGCGGTCGCACCCGGTCCGACAATCCGCGGTCCGCGACGATCTCGACGGTTCGCTCCGCCCACAGGACATAGATCAGTACGCCGTTGTTCCGTTCCGTGTCCCAGACGCGGAGCGAGGAAAAAGTCTCCAGCGCGCGCTCCCGGGAGGACACGCGACGCCACAGGTGCGTCGACGGCAACGCCGTCTCGACCGCGAAGCGGATCTGGCCCGCGTGGTTGCGCTCGGCGCGCGCGATCGCCGCTTCGATCGCCGCGAGCGTCCGTTTGGAGAACGCGAGGCGGGTCCGCCAGTGGGGTGTGAGCAGGTGCCTGAACCAACGGGCCACCGTCATCACCAGCTCCCCGAGGCGCCACCGCCCCCGAAGCCACCGCCGCCGCCCCCGAAGCCACCGCCGCCCCCGAAGCCACCGCCGCCGAACCCACCGCCAAAAGGTCCGCCCCAGCCGCCGAAGCCCCCCCAGCCACCCCAGCCGCCGCCGTTCGACCATCCAGGTCCCGCGCCGAGCAGCATCGCGAAGCCGAAGGCCAGCGCCCCGGCGCCGACGCCGACCAGCAGCAGGTGACTCAGGCCCCAGGCGAGCGCGCCGACGAGGCCACCGGTCGCGATCGAGCCGGGCAGGCGACCGACCAGCGCGTGCAGCATCCGGGCGCCGACGAACACCACGATCAACAGCAGCGGGAACAGTCCCTGCAGTCCGCGCTGGCGCTCGGCCGTCCAGCGGCGATCGGGCGGCGGCAAGGGCTCGCCGTTGATCACCGCGATCATCCGCGAGACCCCGGCCTCGACGCCGCCGTCGAAGTCACCGGCGCGAAAGTGCGGGGCGATCGTATCCAGCACGATCCGGTTCGCGATCGCATCGGGCAATATGCCCTCGAGTCCGTAACCGACCTCGATGCGCACCCGGCGGTCGTCCTTCGCGATCAGCAGGATCGCACCGTCGTCGACGCCCTTGCGGCCGAGCTTCCACGCGTCGGCGACGCGGATCCCGTACTGGGCGATGTCCTCGGGCTGGGTCGTCGGGACCATCAGCACCGCGATCTGGGTGCCCTTGCGGGCCTCGAACGCGGCCAGCTGCCGTTCGACCCGCGCGACCGTCGCACCGGACAAGGTCCCCGTCAGGTCGACCACCCGGCCGGTCAACGGCGGAACCGGCACCCTCGCGACCGCGACGCCGGCGACGAGTACGCTACCCAGTGCGAGCGCCGCGAACGCGCGCCGCCGAGGCCGGTCGCTCACCGCCGCGATCCTCCCGCGATCATGGCGTCGAGGCGGCGGAACCGAAATCGACGGTCGGCGGCTTCGCGATCGACGCCTCGTTCTCGACCGAGAAGTTCGGGCGCGGCTTGTAGCCGAACGCCTTCGCGGTCAGGTTCTCCGGGAACGATCGCACGGTCGTGTTGTACGCCTGAACCGCCTGGATGTACCGGTGACGCGCGACGGCGATCCGGTTCTCGGTCCCCTCGACCTCGGCCTGGAGATCCAGGAAGTTCTGATTCGACTTCAACTGCGGGTAGTTCTCCGTGACGACCAGCAGTCGCGACAGCGCGCTGGTCAGCTCCCCTTGCGCCGCCTCGAACTTCTTGAACGCGACCGGGTCGTCGACCAGGGCGGGCGTCGCCTGGATCGAGCCGACCTTCGCGCGCGCCTCGGTGACCGCGACCAGCACCTGCCGCTCCTGGTTCGCGTAGCCCTTGACCGTGTTCACGAGGTTCGGGATCAGATCGGCGCGGCGCTGGTACTGGTTCAGCACTTCCGACCACGCGGACTTCACGCGTTCGTCCTGACTCTGGATCTTGTTGTAGCCGCACCCGACGAGCAGCACGCCCGCCAGAACGACCAGGATCAATCGCGATCGGTTCCCCATGCGTTCCCTCCTCGAATCGGTGCGGCGATCGCGCGAAACGGTGCGCGCCGATCAGTCTAGCATCTCGGTCGGCTCGGGCCGCAGGGCAAAAAAAAGCCCCGAGAGAATCGCTCGGGGCTGGGGAAGTGCGGGTCTCACCGAAGGGAAGCGAGACCCGCCAGGGGATTCAGTGCAAGCGCTGCCACTGCAGGATCTGGATCGCCGACTCCTCGAGGTCGAAGCTGCGCGCGAGCACGCGCGCGATCTCACGTTCGCCCTCGCGCGGCTCGAGCCGTCCGAGCAATTCGACGATCCCGCGGTACTCGCTGTTCTCGGCGGCGCCGTCCTGCTGCGCGATGAAATGGGTGTAGTACTTGATGCCCATGCGCGACTAGCTTAAGGTCCGACCGATCGCAGCTGCCGTGAGCGGTTGCTCAATCACCCGTCCACCGATGGGACGCCGGTCACGTTCTCGGCGTCCGCCCGGGGGTTCCCGCACCGTGTCCCGATATCGCCCGCCGGCAGCGCCGGCCTCGAAGTACATCACGCCGGAAGGCGCACGGCGCCTGCGCGAGGAACTGCACCAGCTCTGGCAGGTCGAGCGGCCGGTCGTCACCCAGGCCGTCGCGGCGGCGGCGGCGCAAGGCGATCGCTCGGAGAACGCCGAGTACACCTACGGGAAGAAGCGCCTGCACGAGATCCTTCGCCGCGTACGCTTCCTGCGCAAGCGCCTCGAGGGGATCACGATCGTCGATACCCGCGCGGCCGGGGTGCGCCGCGATCCGGGTCGGGTCTACTTCGGCGCGTGGGTGCGCGTCGAGGACGAGCACGGAGAGCGGCGCTGGCACCGGATCGTCGGCCCGGACGAGTTCGACATGGCGGCCGATTACGTGAGCATGGATTCCCCGCTCGGGCGCGCGTTGCTGCGGCGCGCGCTCGACGAGGAGGTCACCGTCGCGCTGCCCGCGGGGCTGCGCCGCCTGACGATCGTCGAGATCCGCTACGACCCGCCGACCTGAACCGCTCGCGGGCCATCCGCTGCTCGCCGATCACACCACCCGGACGTTCTTGAACTGCCAGGGATCGTCGAGATCGAGATCCTCCGGAAACAGTTCGCCGCGGCGCTCGAGCGGGTTCCAGTCGGTATACCGGCCGACGAGCGGGCCGAGATAGGGTCCGCAGATCTCGAGCGGCCGCTCGAAGTCCATCTCGTCGGGCTCGACGATCCCGCGGTCGGGATTCTCGATCGCCCAGATCAGGCCCGCGAGCGCCGCCGCGGTGACCTGCAGGCTCGTCGCGCTGTTGTGGGGCGCGAGACGGCGTGCCTCCTCGATCGACAACTGCGATCCGTACCAGTAGGCATTCTTCGCGTGCCCCGCGAGCAGCACGCCGAGCTCGTCCACCCCGGAGACGATCTCGTCCATCAGGATGCGCTTGCGATCCTGGATCCGCCAGTTGCGTCCCGCGAGTTCGTGGACCGACAGCACCGCGTCGTCGCACGGATGGTACGCATAATGCGAGGTCGGCCGGTAGACGACACGCCCCTGGTCCTCGACGGTGTAGTAGTCGGCGAGCGAGATCGCTTCCGAGTGCGTGATCAGGAACCCGTGGAAGCAGCCCGCGTCGGGCGTCCAGGTCCGCACCCGCGTGCTCGCGCCCGGCCGGTTCAGGTAGATCGCGCAACCGGACCCACGGCGATGGCGTCCGCCGTCGACCGGGAAGTGCCGTTCGTGCGTTCCCCAGCCGAGTTCGGCCGGTTGCGACCCCTCGCTCACGAATCCGTCGACCGACCACGTGTTCACGAACTCCCCGACCCGCTTCGGCACGCCGGCGACCTGCGTATCGCGTTCCGCGACGTGGATGACCTTGATCCCGAGCCGCTGCGCGAGCCGCGCCCACGCCGCGCGGTCGCGGGGTTGCGCGACGCGCACGCCGGTATCGGCGGCGATGTTGAGCAGGGCCCGCTTGACGAGGTGCGACACCATCCCGGGGTTCGCACCATGGGTGAGCACCGCGGTCGGACCGCCGCGGAAACCCTGGCGCAGCGCGAGCGCATCCTCGCGCAACGCGTAGTTGCTGCGGTTCTCGACCGAGAGCGCGGGATCGAAATAGCCCCCAGCCCACGGCTCGATGCAGGTGTCGAGGTAGAGCGCGCCGCGCTCGCGCGCGAAGCGAACCAGCGCGATGCTCGACACGTCGACCGAGAGGTTCAGCAGGAAGTCGCCGGCGCCGAGCTGCGGCTCGAGCACGCTGCGAAAGTTCGCCTCGGTGAGCGGCGTCACGAGGTATCGCGCGCCATAGCGTTCGGCCTCCTCACGCCCGGTCTCGTCCGCGGTCACGATCAGGATCCGCTCGGCGCGGATCCCGACGTGCCGCAGGATCAGCGGCAGCACGCCCTGACCGATGCTGCCGAACCCGACGAACACGATCTTGCCGCCGAATGTCACGTGCACTGCGTTATCGCTCATGATGCCTCGTTCGCCTCAAGAATTCGCCCGTCGGTTCATCGCAGGTGCGCAGCGTACCCGGCGCCATGCGGTGGGCTCAAGAGCCGCGCCAGTGCGGCGGGCAGGTCTTCGCATAGTTCGGCAGGGCCTCGATGCGCTCGATCCAGCGGGCGAGCGCCGGATAATTCCGTTCGAGCGGCAGGAAGCGCGCGCCGAGTTCGGCCGCCTCGGTGCGCCCGAGCGCGCGCAGCAGGAGTTTCAGCCACGGGAAGATCACCATGTCCGCGGCCGAATAACGCTCGCCGACGATCCAGTGCTCCTTGCTGAGCCGCGCCTCGAGCGTGCGCGCCTCGCGCGCGACGGTGTGCATCGCGTCGGTCGTCGCCGGATCTCCCGGCGCGACCGGGCCCGCGAACACCGCATCGACGATGCGCTGCGCGGCGGGCTCCGCGTACGCCTGGAACTCGCAGATCACCCGCATGATCACACCCGCTTCCTCGGGACCGGCGCCGAAGATCGGCCGCTCCGGGTAGCGCGCATCGAGGTAATAGAGTACCGCGAGCGACTCGAAGACCACGTAGTCGCCGTCCGTGAGCACCGGCAGCCGGCCCCGCGGATTCAGCTTGAGCATCGGTGGCGACTGGTGCTCTTGCTTGTCGAATTGCAGCAGCCGGGATTCGTACGGCAGCCGCTTGTGCTCGAGCGCGAGCAGCACGCGCCACGAGAAGGGGCTGCCGCTCCCCCAGTACAACGTGAGTCCCATGCGCGCGGATTGTAACGGATGAACCGCCGCGGCCACCTTGCGCTAAGCTGCGCCGATGGAATGGCGCCCATTGATCGATGCGGCCGCGCTCGCGCAGCGTCTCGGCGACGGCCGTACCGTACCGATCGATTGTCGTTTCGACCTGGCCCGTCCGAGCGCGGGCCGCGAGGTTTATCGAGCGGGTCACGTCCCCGGCGCTCGCTACGCGAGCCTCGACGAGGATCTGTCCGCGCCGGTGACCGTCGGCAGCGGCCGCCATCCGCTGCCCGATCCGGGGCGCTTCGCAGCCTGGATCGCGAGCCTCGGCGTCGGCGAAGGCACCGAGGTCGTCGCCTACGACGAGGCCGGCGGCGCTTTCGCCGCGCGCCTGTGGTGGATGCTTCGCTGGATCGGCCACGAGCGGGTCGCGGTGCTCGACGGCGGCTACGCCGCCTGGCTCGCGGCCGGGGGCGCGGTCGAGACCGGCGAGCCGGCGCCGCCGGCGCCGGCGAGCTTGCGCGCCCGACCGGACGCGGCGGCGCTGCTGACGACCGCCGAGGTCGAGCAGGCGCTCAGGGATCCGCGGCGCGTGCTCGTCGATGCGCGCGCGCCGGAACGATTCACCGGCGCGGTCGAACCCCTCGACCGCGTCGCCGGCCACGTGCCCGGTGCGCGCAATCATCCGTTCACGCGCAATCTCGGACCGGACCGCAGATTCCTCGACGCGGCGGAACTGCGCCGGCGCTGGATCGACTTCCTGCGCGGGGCGTCGCCCGCCGCGGTGATCGCGATGTGCGGATCGGGCGTCACCGCGTGCCACAACCTGCTCGCGCTCGAGATCGCGGGCTTGCACGGCGCGAAGCTCTACCCCGGCTCCTTCAGCGAATGGGTCGCGGACCCCGCCCGACCCGTCGCGACCGGCGACGAGGGCTGAGCGCGCGAGCCTCGCGACACGCGAAAATCGCTGGTTTGCCAACCTTGACACCCTGGCGTAGCATCCGGCGAAGGTTCGTTCTCTAGATCATTTAGCGGGCGTTCGGGAAGGGCTGCCCGCTCGATTGGATAGTGTACGGCCGAAGGGTCAGCCCGATGCCGCGCCTCGCGGGATCGGGTTGCGTGTTGGAGCGGCGCGGGAGCGGACTCGACGATGAGAATCGAGACCGAGCGCCATGCGCCCACTGCTAGAGAGACCAGTTGAATGACGACGATCTACGTTGGCAACCTGCCGTTCTCGGCGACGGAAGACGAGGTTCGTAGCCTGTTCGAGCGCTACGGCAAAGTCGAGTCCGTGAAGATGATCAACGATCGCGAGACGGGACGTCCCCGGGGATTCGCGTTCGTCGACATGTCCGCGAGCGACGCGCAGAACGCGATTCAACAGACCAACGGCTTTCAGATGGGGGGTCGACCGCTACGAGTCAACGAAGCGCAGGAACGCGCGCCGCGTCCGAAGCCGATGGGCGGCGGTGGCGGCGGCGGACCGCGCCGCTGGTGATCGAGTCTCCCGCGGCCCGGTGACGGGCCGCGGGAGCGGGGACTCGGCGGGGGGAGCGAGTCCCGTTCGAACGGCTTTTTCTCGAGCGGCGCAACGGCGTCGAGCGGTCGCTCGTTACCAGAGTGCGTTCATTCTCGCGACGACGTCGACCATCGGTCCGTCACCCGGCATCGACGCGTCGAGCACCGTCGGCGGGGTCATCGAGATCTGCTCGAAGCACGCGAGCACCGCGTCGGTCAGGAAACGGCTCTTCGCGCCGTAGACGTGGGCATCGCCGGTCCGCGACTGCTGCGTGATCGCGTAGCGCAACGGCGCGCACAGATGCAGCTCGTTCCGCGCACGCGTGATCGCAACGTAGAGGAGCCGCCGCTCCTCGTCGAGCGCCTCGGGCTTGCCCGCGGCGAATTCCGACGGGAAGTTGCCGTCAGCGACGTTCAGCACGAACACCTGGTCCCACTCCTGGCCTTTCGCCGAATGGATCGTCGACAGCACGACGTAGTCCTCGTCCTTCGAGGCGTCCCGCGACCAATCCCCGGTCGCCGCGGGCGGATCGAGCGCGAGCTCGCTCAGGAACCGCTCGCGCGTCGCGTACCGCGTGGAGAGCTGTTCGAGCTGTTCGAGATCGCCGAGGCGGACCCGCGACGCCTCGTAGAGCCGATCGAGTTGCGGCTCGTACCACCGGCGCGCCAGACCGACCTGACCCGGCCACGGGGTGTTCGGGTCGGCGAGCGCGCGCAGCACGTCGCAAAATCCGGCGAAATCGATCCGCGCTGATGGCGGCGCGGCGAACGTGGCGAGCGCGCCGATCGAATGCTCGCGGGCCTCGAGGTGCGCGAGCGCACGTTGCGCGATCGCCGGCCCGATCCCGGGCAGCAGCTTCAGCACCCGGAAGCCGGACACCGCGTTGCGCGGATTGTCCGCGAAGCGCAGCACCGACAGCAGGTCCTTCACGTGGGCCGCGTCGAGGAACTTGAGCCCGCCGTATTTCACGAACGGGATCCGGCGGCGCGCGAGCTCGACCTCGAGCACGTCGCTGTGGTGGGAGCTGCGAAAGAGCACCGCGTTGCGCCGGAGCGCGACGCCGCTCTCGCGCGCGGCGAGGATCCGGTCGGCGACGTACGTCGCCTGCGCGACCGCGTCGTCCAGTACCACGTACCGCGGCTTCTGCGAGGAGCGGCGCCCGCCGCCGAGCACCTTGCGGTGCTGGCGCTCGCCCTCCGCGATCAATGCGTTGGCCGCATCGAGGATCGGCTGGGTCGATCGATAGTTCTCGGTGAGCAGGATCACCTCGGCCCGCGGCCGGTAGTGATCGGGGAAGCCGAGGATGTTGTCGACCGACGCGGCGCGGAACGAGTAGATGGCCTGCGCGTCGTCGCCGACGACGGTGACGCCGGCGCCGTCCGGCTTCAGCGCCTGCAGGATCTCGCCCTGCAGACGACTCGTGTCCTGGAATTCGTCGACCAGCAGATGATCGAACCGCTGCCCGAGGTCGCGCGCGAGCGCCTCGCTCTGCATCATCGCGTGCCAGCACAGCAGCAGATCGTCGAAGTCGAGGACGTGGAGGCGCTGCTTGCGCAGCACGTACGCCCGGAACAGGCCGCGCAGATCCTCTTCCCGGTCGGCGGCCCACGGGTGCAGGTCCGCGATCGCGCGCGCGAGCGGCCAGCCGGTGTTCACCCGATAGCTGTAGATCGCCAGACAGCTGTCCTTGCGCGGGAAGCGCCGCTCCTGCCGCGACAGGCCGAGTTCCTCGCGCAGCACGTCGATCAGATCGGCGGCGTCGGAGCGATCGAGCACGGTGAACGCCGGATCGAGGCCGAGTTGTCGCGCATAGAGCCGCAGGATCCGGTTGCCGATCGAATGGAACGTCCCTGCCCAGCCGAGGCGCGCGGCGAGCGCGCGCGCCGCGGCGCCGCCCGGCGTCTGTGCGGCGGTCTCGGCGAGAATCGCCTCGGTGCGCCGGACCATTTCCTGGGCGGCGCGGCGCGTGAACGTCAGCATCAGGATCCGCGCCGGATCGACGCCCTGCGTCACCAAGTGGGCGACCCGATGCGCGAGCGTCGCGGTCTTGCCGGTACCGGCCCCGGCGACGATCAGCAAGGGGCCGGCGTGGAAACCGCCCGCGGGTCCGGGGGCGCCATGGGTGGCCGCCTGACGCTGCGCGGGATTCAGGCGATCGAACGCACGCGGTGTCGGCGAGCCCATCGGGCGACTATACTGGAGCCCCTGTACGGATATCCAGATCCGCCGACGGAGCGACGATGCGCAAACCGACCCCGATCGAGACCCTGGAGCGGCACCGCGGGCGCGTGGTCCAGCTGCTGACCGCCCGCCTGCAGGCGACGAATGGGCAGATCTACGAGCACGATCTGGTGCGCCATCCCGGCGCCGCCGCGGTCGTGGCGCTCGATGCCGCGGGTCGCGTCTGCCTGGTCCGGCAGTATCGTCTGGGAGTCGACGATTTCCTGTGGGAAGTCCCGGCCGGCAAGCTCGATCGGAGCGAGCCGCCGGACGCGTGCGCGGTCCGGGAGCTGCGCGAGGAAACCGGGATCACCGCGGCGCGCTGGACCCCGCTCGGGCGCTACGTCCCCGCGCCCGCGATCCTCACCGAGGTGATCCACCTGTATCTCGCGCAGGATCTCGAGATCGGCGAGAGCGCGCCGGAGGCCGACGAGGAACTCGAGCTGCGCTGGATCGATCTCGACGAGGCGATCGAGCAGGTCGCGAACGGGTCGATCGACGACGGCAAGACCGCGCTCGCGCTGCTGCGCGCGCGGCATCGGCGCCGAATGTGACGGCCAGCAAGAATCGCCGATCCACCGCTTGACATATTCGAGTGCCGGATCGCTAACTTCCGCCTCATGAGCAAGGGTTCGAACACGCCACCGAAGTCCGCGGGTGCCGCGCGTCCGAAGGCCCCGCGGTCGCCGGACGACCCGAGCGGCCGCGTGCGTTTCGACGACCGCGGCAACGCCGTCTGGGAATGGGCGACGTCGACCGGCGCGTTCGGGCGCGACGTCTCGAGCGATCAGCTGCGCCGGCTCGAACATCCGGGTCTCGCGATCCTCGACGAAGGCCCGCCGACCGCCCCGGGCGTCCGGGCGAATCCCCAGGGTGCGACGCGCGGCTACGACCCTTACGACAGCGGTCACCTCGCGAAACCTCGGGTCCGCAAACCGAAGAAGGACCTGCGCAAGCTGTCGGACTGGATCTCGCTACGACGACGCGTCACCGCGACCAAGGGCAAGGGCGAGCGCTGACGCGCGCCCGTCAGCCGATCTCCTCGAGGCTCGTGATCGTGCGGGCCGGTGGCTCGAGCTCCGCGGGCCACGGCCTCCCCTCCCGGTTGATCCACACCGCCTGCACCCCGGCGCGGCGGGCACCGTCGACGTCCGCGAACGGATCGTCGCCGACGTGCAGGATGTCCGCGGGCGCGACCCCGGCGCGTGCGGCGAGTGCGGCGAACATCCGCGGATCCGGCTTCGCCGCGCCGACCGATTGCGCGTGCACGTGTCCGGCGAAGAAGGCCGCGATCCCGCACCGTTCGAGGTTCGCGTTCCCGTTGCTGAGTGCGTACAGCGGTCGACGCTCGCTGAGCCTCGCGAGTGCGGGCCGGACGTCCGCGTAACAGGTCACCCGGTTGCGCGCCGCGTAGAAGACCTCGAACGCGCGATCCGCCGCCGACGCCTCGTAGCCGGCCGCGACCAGCATCTGCGCGAGCGAATGCACCCGCACGAACGTCATGTCGTGGCCGCGCTCGGGGAAGCGCGCAGCGACCTCGGCGCGCAATGCGCGCATCGACTCGATGCTGTGGCGGGCCGCGGCCCGCGGATGGCGTTCGCACAACCACGCCCACAGGTCGGACTCGGCCGCCTCGATCACCGGGGCGATCGGCCACAGCGTGTCGTCGAGATCGAAGCTGACCACCGGCGGCAGGCTCACCGTCGTCTCGTTGCGAAGGCGGGAAGACCCCTGCGCGACGCCACGGTGCCCACGCCCGGCCATCCCGCGCATCGGCTCAGACCTGCTCGGCCCGCCAGGCGGCCGGGTAGTTCGCGCCGAGGGTCACGATCCGGCGCAGGAGATCCGCGTAGGCGATGCCGGCGCTCAGCGCCGACTGCGCGAAGTCCTCGCTCGCCGACAGATTCGGATTCGCATTCGCCTCGAGCACGAACAGCTCGCCGTCCTCGCGGAGCCGGAAGTCCATCCGGGCGTAGCCGCTCAGGTGCAGCGCGCGGAAGATCCGCCGGGTCATCTGCTCGAGCCGCTGCACCGTCGCCTCCGGCAGATCCTTCGCCGCCGCGGTGCTGATCCCGTACTTCTGCTGGTAGCGGCGATCCCACTTGACCTTGCGCGTTGCGATCGCCGGCAGGTTCACCGGTAGCGTGCCGAAGGTCATTTCCCAGATCGGCAGCACCGTGAGCCGATCGTTGCCGAGCACGCCGACGTAGAGTTCGCGGCCCTCGACGTACTCCTCGACGAGCGCATCGGAATGGGTCTGCGTGTGGATGAACTCGATCCGTTCGGCGAGTTGCCGCGGATCCTCGACCACCGACGCGTGCGCGATCCCGAGCGAGGCGTCCTCGGTCGAGGACTTCACGAACAGCGGGAAACGCAGTCGCCGGGGCACGCGCGGCCGGCGGCCCCGCGGGAACACCATGAATTGCGGCGTCGGTATGCGATGGTAGGTGAGCAGCTGCTTCGACAGCACCTTGTCCCGCGACAGCAGCATCCCGCGCGGATTGCAGCCGGTGTACGGCTGGCGCATCAGCTCGAGGAACGCGACGACGTGCTGATCGTAGGTCACGATGCCGTTGAATTCCTCGAGGAGGTTGAACGCGATGTCCGGCTGCCACTCGAGGATCGCCGCGCGCAACTCCGACAGGCTGTCGCTGATCCCGAGGGGCCGCACGTCGTGACCCGCGGCGCGCAGCTGCGAGATCACGTCGAACTCGGTACGCCACTCGTCGATCTCCTGCGGCGTCGATCCCTCGAGCGAGTTCGGCGGAACCAGCGTCGAGTGCACGAGCACGAGCACGCGCAGGCGCTTCACAGGGCGACCCGCGGCAGCTGCCGCTCCTCGTAGGATTCCGCGAGCCGGGCGATCAACCACGCGAGCTGGGTCCGCAGTTCGCGGCGCGGGCCGTGCACGCGCAGATCGAGCGTCTCGCAGCGCGCGATCACGAGGCGCAGGACCTGTCGCACCAGATAATCGCCGAACGCGCCGGAGCGGACGAGCTGACGGCGCAGCGGATTCGCGAGGTCCCGGATCGCGTGGGCCGCGTTCGGCGCGGTGCGCCGGGCCGGCGTCGCGGTGAATATCTTCAGCAGCAGATCGTCCGCGGCCAAGCGCCGAGGAGCCTTCAGGCTCGCGCGCTTGTACGCGTAGTGCGCGCGCAGCGTGCGCGGATTCTCGGCGAGGTCCTCGACGTGCCGACGATCGACCACCGGCGGCGCGGTGGCGCCGATCTCGGCGATCAATCCATCGATGAACTCCAGCTTGCGCAGCGCCGGCCAGTCCGCGTAGTCGACGCGCCAGCCGGACCGCGGTTGCAGCCAGACCGCGAACGTTTCGGCAAAGTCCTCGGTCGGGTGGGCCTGCGCGTACCAGTCACCGAGATGCTGCACGTAGCGCCGGCTCCCTGGCCGCGGTCGGTAGCTGTGCGGATACGGCAGGGATGCCGGTCCGAAGACTTCGCGCCAGCGGCGGCGCCGTCGCAGACGGTACGCACTGTCGATCGCGTGCCCGGTCTCGTGGCGCAGGATGCGCATCAGGAATTGGCGGTTCCCGCCCTCGACCTCACCGGTGAAGCGGCGCTCCAAACGTGCGAGCCGCGGATGCGCCAGGTAGAACGGGATCGCGATGCCCGGCACGCCGTCCGGCGAGAACCACTCCTCGGCGAGCCAGCAGTGGGGCCGGAACCGGATGTGGCGGCGCGCGAGTTCGGCGTAGAGCCTCTCGATCGCCTCCTCGAGCACCGTCCCGGTGATCGACAGGCCGAGGTCGCAGAACCGCAGGCTGAGGAGTTGCTCGTCGTCGAGCCGCTCCCAGGCGCGCGCGCGCGCGGACGCGGCGCGATCGGCGGGACGGCGGAGCGAGGACTTCGGCACCAGGAAAATTATAGGCGGCGTGCGCACGCGGCGCACGGGGTGCTCAGGACTTCGGCGCGAGCGCGGCCGCGAGCAGCCGGTCGGCCATTTCGCGCAGCGCCGCCGCACGCCGGATCGCACCGCGCCAGGCCGCCGGGATCGCCTCGATCCCCCACAAGGCCCCTGCGAGCTGTCCATACAACGCGCCGGCCAGATCGGCGTCCCCGCCGCGGTTCACGATCGCGAGCAGCCCGTCGCGAAACCCGCCACCGCTCAGCACCGTGGCCGTCGCGAGACGCAGCGCCGCGAACGGATCGACGCCGGAAGGGAACGGCAGCGCGCTCGGCGCCGGCCGCGCGTCGGGGCCGAGCACCACGTCGAGGATCCCCGGCGGCGCGGCGGCGTGCTCGATCCAGAATTCGCGCGCGGTCGCGAGCAGGGTTTCGCGACGCGCGCCGTGCAGCGCGGCGAGCATCAGCGCGGCGTGCGCGATCGCGGCGTGCCGCACCGGAATCGAGGCGTCGGTCACCGCCGCGGCCGCCGCGGATCCGGCGAACACCCGCGACGGATCCGACGCGGCGAACAGTGCGACGATGCCGGCGCGCACGATCGCCTCCGGTCCGCCCTCGACCGGCGCGGACCGCTGCAGCGAGGCCGCGACCGCAGCCGTGATGCCGACGCAGTGTCCCGTGCTGCTGCACTCGCCGTGACGTTGCCAGCGGCGGTAGCGCGCGCGCTGATCGTCCTCCTCGAACGCGTCGGTCGACAGGAGGCTCTCCGCCAGACACAGGCTCATCGAGGTGTCGTCGGTCCACGCGCCGGGCGGCAGCTGCCAGTGACCGCCACCGACGAAGCCCGTGATCGGTGCGAACGAGCCCGGTCGTCGATACTGCGTCGACGCGCCGAGGGCATCGCCGCAGGCGAGGCCGATCACGCCGCCGTGATAGCGCGAGCGCAGTCGGCCGACGAGCGCAAGATCCAGCACGTCCACGGCGGCCTCGTCCGCCGCACCCGGATCGCTCCAGGTCTCGACGCAGCGACGCTGCGCCTCGTTCTCCGGTTCGCCCATCGCCTCGTCCGCGCCGGCGGCGACGCACGCGGCGATCCACGCGCGTCTCGCACGCTCGAGCGCGGCGTCGCTCGCCTCGCCCTGCCGGCGCAGCCAGCAACCGGCGACCGCAACGAGGCGGCCCGCGTCATCGCCCGCGTGCAGGTACACCCGGTGCCCGACTTCGAGCGCTCGACCGACGTAATCCAGGGTCTCGGCCATCGCGACCGACGTCGCCGGCACCTCGCCGCGACCGATCGCCCGCCGTACGTAGATCACGTAGCGCCCGTCGTCGGCGCGCGACGTGGGCAGGCGATGATCGTACGGGGCGCATTCGCCGGCGCGCGTCAGATCGATGAAATAGCTGATGCCCGCATCGAGCAGCGCCGCGATGCGCGCCTCCACGCCACCGGCGGCGGCCGGATGATCCCCGAGCAGCAGGCGGCCGGGCTCGAGCCAGGCGCTGCGCGGCGGCGATACCGACTCCACGGCGCTCAGAACAGAGGCTCCTCGGGTTGCGCGTCGAGAGGCTCGTCGAGGGTCGGCGACTCCTCGGCACCGGGACCGGCGGCGCGCCGGCGCGCATCGATTCCCGCGAAGTCGAACGCGGCCGGATCGGCGAGCTGCGAGAGCGCGACGTGGCGCAGGCTCGAGAAGATCGATTCGACCCGTCCCGGGTGCTCCCGCTCCCAGCCGGCGAGCAGCTGCTTGACCGCGATGCGCTGGGAATTCGGCTGCGAGCCGCACAGCGTGCACGGGATGATCGGGAACCGCCGCGCGGCGGCGTAGCGCACGATCAATCGCTCCGGTACGTAGCACAGCGGGCGGATCACGACGTGTCGCCGGTCCTCGCTCAGCAGCTTCGGTGGCATCGCCTTCAGGCGACCCCCGTGGAACAGATTCAGGAACAGCGTCTCGACGAGATCGTCGCGATGGTGTCCGAGCGCGATCTTGGTGACGCCGTTCTCGGCGGCGAACCGGTACAGCGCGCCCCGGCGCAGCCGCGAGCACAGGCCGCACATCGTCTTGCCGTCCGGGATCACGCGTTTGACGACGGCGTACGTGTTCTGCTCGATGATGTGGTAACGCACGCCGAGACCGTCGAGATAGCGCGGCAACACCTCGGCGGGGAAGCCCGGCTGCTTCTGATCGAGATTCACCGCGAGCAACTCGAAACGGACCGGAGCGTTCCTCTGCAGGCTGAGCAGCAGGTCGAGCATCGTGTACGAGTCCTTGCCGCCCGACAGGCACACCATCACCCGATCGCCATCGGCGATCATCTGGTAGTCCTCGATCGCCTTGCCGACGAGGCCTCGGAGCCGCGACTGCAGCCGCTTGAAGTTGCCCGACGTCACGCGCTCAACTCGCCTCGAGGTACTTCGCTTCCAGGCAGCGCAGGTAGGCCGCGGCCGACAGGGGTTTGCCGGTCGCGTGCTGGATGAGTTCCTTCAGCGGCAGACGCGCCCCGACCCCGTGCACGTGATCCCGCAGCCATTCGAGCACGCCAGCGAACTGGCCCGCTGCGATCTCCTCGTCGAGCGCAGGACGCTCCCCGCGCAGCGCCTCGTACAGCTGGCCGGCGATCACCGCCCCGAGCGCATACGACGGAAAGTAGCCGAAATGCCCGACGGCCCAGTGGATGTCCTGGAGACAGCCGTCGACGTCGCTTCCCGGGCGCAGCCCGAGTCGCTGGTCGAGCGCCTCGTTCCACGCCGCCGGCAGGTCCGCGACCGCGAGTGCGCCGTCGAGGATCCGCTTCTCGAGGTCGTAGCGGGCCATGATGTGCACCGGATAGGTCAGCTCGTCGGCGTCCATACGGATCGGTGCGCGGCGGACTCGAATCAGGTGCCGATAGAGGTTCTCGTCCTGCCACTCCGGACCCATCACCTGCAGGTGCTTCTCCAGCAGGGGCCGCAGGTATTTCACGAAGGCCCGCCCGCGGCACAGGTTCATCTCGAACAACAGCGACTGGCTCTCCTCGAGCGCGAGTCCGCGGTCCTGGCCGACCGGCTGATCGAGCCAGGGCTGCGGCAGCCCGAGGTCGTACAGCGCATGACCGGTTTCGTGCACCGCGCCGAGCAGCCCGGTGAAGGGGTCGGCGACGTCGATCCGGGTGGTGATGCGGATGTCACCCGGCACGCCCTCGGTGAACGGATGCTCGCTCTCGTCGAGCCGGCCGCGTTCGAACGGGAACCCCATCGCCTTCAGCACGTCGACGATCAGCTGGCGCTGCCGTCCGACCGTGAACTTGCCCTCGATCGGCAGCGGTGGCTGGGTCGACTGCAGTTCGATCGCCTGATGGATCAGGCCCGGGAGTTTTCGCGACAGCGACTTGAAGATCGTTTCGATGTCGGCGGTCGTGATCCCCGGGGTGAAGGCGTCGACCAGCGCATCGTACGGCGCGAGGCCGCGCGCCTGGCCGACGAGCGCGGCCTTGTCCCTCACGAGGTGCACGACTTCGGTCAGATACGGTGCGAAGACCTTGAAGTCGCCGGCCTTGCGCGCTTCGACCCAGAAGACCTCGGCGCGCGCAGTTGCCTTCGCGAGCCGGGCGACCAGCGACGGCGGCGTCGCGATCGCGTGGTCGCGCTGGCGGCGCATCTCGCGCAGGTTCGCACGCGCCCAGTCGTCGAGTTGCGAGGCGCCCGCCTCGGCCCGCTCGAGCAGGCGCGCGACCTTCGGCGTGGTCAACAGCGCATGGTGTTCCGTCTCGAGCGCCGCGAGCTGCTCGCCACGCACCTCGGCGCTGCCGCGAGGCATCATCACCGCCGCGTCCCAGCGCAGCAGCGACAGCGCGCCGCGGAACGCGTGCAGGCGTCGAAACTCTTGCTCGAGTTGCTGGTAAGGGGTCAACGCCATGAGATCGGATCCGGCTCGCCGCGCGGACCATCGCGCAATGGTCCCCGGGGGACGACTGCGGGTCGCGGCGGTCTTTCGCCGCCCAGTGTACCAGAGCGCTGCCCCCGGAACCCGCCCGGACAGCGATTAGTTCATTTGAATCAGGAAGTTAATGACTTCCCACGGGCGTTCGGCAGGGCATCGCGCACAGGTCGCGCAGCGGCAGGGTCCCGCGCTCGTGGAACGGCAGCGAATGGAACAGGGGCAGATCGAGACGCACGACGCCGTCGAGCTCGTAGGGGATCGTCGCCGTCGATCGACCGAGGCGCGGCGCGAGCGCCGCCATCCCTGCGGCCAGGTTCGCGCTCACGGTCATCTGAAAGCGCGCAGCGCCCATCGGCGGGATGATGAATGGACGCAGCGAGGTGCCGCTCGCGACCTGTTCGCCGCCGAGGCGCAGGCGCGCGCGCACCCGCTCGATCGGCAACGCATGGGCGTTCGGATTGTCGATTCGCAGGTCGAGACGGAAATCCTGCTGGAACAGATTGCCGCCGAGCAGCTCGATGCCGGTGAGCGTGAGCCGCGGCGTCGCGACCCGCGGCGCGAGCGTCGAACACGCGGACAGGACAATCGCCGCGATCGCACAGGCTCCGGCGCCCACCGCGCGGCGGCGGCGTGGCACAATCGGCATCGGCACGGGCGTGACGTCGAGGTTCACTGCAGAGGATGATACCGAGAATTCCCGGCGACATCGCTGTCGCCAAACGCCTACGCTCGCGGCGCGTCCCGCACCCGCTCCTCCTCGCCGCAGGACTGCTCGCCGCCGCCGCGCTCGCGAATGCGTCCGCGATTCGCGTCGCGCGCGCGACGATCCCGGTGTGCTTGCCGGGTGGGCACGGCTATCTGCGCGCGCGGATCGGCGGCTCGATCGACGCGAACCTGCACTGGCCGAACCGCGGCACCTGGTGCGCCGGGGAGCCGAAGCTCGACCCGTCCGGCATACGCATGAGTTTTCGGCGCGCGAGCGGCGCGCGGCCGCGCCTGCTGTTCCTGTTCGGCCTGACCGGCGTGCGCGAGGGGGCACCGCTGCGCGAGGGGCGACTCAACCTCACGGTAATCGACGAGAGCGACGGCCGGGTATTCGGCACGCTCGGCGATCGGCGCTGCACGATCGACTCGTTGACGCAGCGACGCCTCGCGGCGGCGCACACCTACCGGGTCGAGGTGCACGGCTTCTGCACGGAACCCGCTCGCGCGATTCACGGCCGCGGCGAGATCCTGGTCAGTCGCTTCGATTTCGCGGGCCCGGTGAATTATGCGGCTCGCTGACGCGCGCACGATCCGGGCGCGCACGCGGGCCGGGCTCGCCGGCCCGATCCTCGCGCTGCTCGCACTGCTCGCGGGCACCGTCACGCCACGGGCCGTCCGCGCGGCTGCGCCAGAACCGCTGTCGGCGTTCCCGCACAGCGTGCTCGCGATCCGCACCGCGGCGGGGCAGGTCATCGATTTTCGCATCTGGATCGCGAACACGCCTCAACGAGCCGAGCAAGGCTTGATGTTCGTGCGCGATCTCGCCGCGCACGACGGCATGCTGTTCCCGTTCCCGCAGGAGCAGCCGGTCGTGATGTGGATGAAGAACACCTACGTGCCGCTCGACATGCTCTTCGTCGACGCGCACGGCCGGATCGCGGCGATCACGCGGCGCGCGCAACCGCTGTCGCGCGACCTGATCTATGCGCCCGCGGGGACCCGCGCGGTCGTCGAGCTGCAGGGCGGGGTCTGCGATCGGCTCGGGATCCGGGTCGGCGATCACGCCCTCTCGAACGCGCTCCCGTAGCCGCCACCCCCGGGGGTCTCGATCTCGCACTCGCCGCCCTCGCGCCGAGTCGCCTCATCGTTGCTCGCCTGCGCCCGCTTCGCCGCCCCGTTTGTTATCGTAGGGCCCCCGACGCCCGATGAGCGGCACGACGCCCCGCGATGTCCTCGACTGCGCCCCGTTCCAGACCACCGACGTCCGCGAAGCCCGTTCCGCGGCGCCGCCGATGGCCACGTGCGATCCGGCGTCCGGCGCGCCTGCGCGCGTTCGAGCGCGCGTTCGAGCGCGCCGCCCCCGCGCTCGCGGCGCTGCTCGCCGCGCTGTGCGGCGCGCTGGCGATCCGTCCTTACGCCACGCCGATGCTCGCTGCGCTCGCCGTCGTCGGGAATCGCCGCGCCGGCGCGATCGATCTCGCCGCCTTTCCGCACGTGATCGTCGGGTCCGCGCTCGCGCTGATGTCGTTCGGCCTGCTGCTGCGCACGCGCATCGCATGGGTGATCGCGTTGCTGCTCGGTGCATTCGTCGCCGCGCTGTCCTGGCGGAGCGCGCAGACGCCGACGCTGGTGTTCTGGGCCGCCGCGCTGCTGATCGTCGTGCTGCTCGTGCACGCGCGACGTTTCGATCGCAGCAACCTCGCGGCGAGCTCGCTGTTCGCACTGCTGAGCGTCGGCACCCTGCTGCTGTACGGGGTGCTCGGCTCGTTGTGGTTCGGCGCCGGCTACGCGCCGGCGATACGCGATCTGCCGACCGCGTTCTATTATACGATCGAGACGATGTCGACGGTCGGCTACGGCGACATCCTGCCGCGCACGACCGAGGCTCGGATGTTCACCGTGTCGATGATCGTGCTCGGCATCACGGTATTCGCGACGACGCTGTCGGTCGTGATCGGGCCGCTGGTCGGCGGCAGCATCAAGCGCGCACTCGAGGGTCGCATGCAGAGCAAGCAACGCACCGGGCACTTCGTGATCATCGGCACCTCGGCGCTCGCGTACGCGCTCTGGAAGCAGCTCGAGTCGCGCGGCGCGGCGGTCACGGTGATCGCGCCGCCCGACCGGCCATCGCCCTACCCGCCGGAGGCGGACGTGATCACCGGCGACCCGAACCGCAACGAGGTGCTCGAGACCGCTGGCGTGCCGCAGGCCCGCGCGGTGCTGACCTTGCGCGACGACGACGCGGAGAACGCGTTCGCGGTGCTCGCCGTCAAGGAAATCGCGCCGCAGGTGAAGACGATCGCCGGCGTGAACGATGCACGGCACCTCGGCAAGATCCGGCGGGTGCAGCCGGACATGCTGTTCGCGCCCCAGGTGCTCGGGAGCGACCTGCTGGTGCGGGCCTTGTTCAACGAACCGATCGACAAGGACACGGTCGACCAGCTGCTGTTCGCCCGCAGCTGACGAGCGGAGGCCGGCGGCGATGACGCATCGACCACAACCCGTCGGGGCGACCACGGTCCGTGCGAGCACGGCCCTCGCCGCCGCGCTCGCACTCGCGACGCTCGCCGCCTGGCGGACCGCGCTCGCGGGCCCGCCGTTCCTCACCGACGATCCGGAGCCCGTCGACTATCATCACAGCGAGTTCTACGTGTTCGCGACCGACGACCAGACCGCGGGCGGCAAGAGCGTCGCGCTGCCGGCGTTCGAGTACAACTATGGAATCTTGCCGGAAACGCAGTTCCATCTCGTCGTGCCCTACGCGGAATCGATCCCGCGCGGCGGTCCGAGCGCCTCGGGGATCGGTGACGTCGAGGTCGGGATCAAGTTTCGGCTGTTCGACGAGACCGCCGACCGGCCACAGGTGGGGATCTTCCCGATGGCGGAACTGCCGACCGGCGCTGCGCGTGCGGGTCTCGGCAACGGTCGAACCTGGTGGCGCCTGCCGATCTGGGCACAGAAGACGCTGGGGCCGTGGGTGACCTACGGCGGCGGCGGCTACGTCGTCAATCACGCGCCCGGGCAGCGCAGCTATGCGTTCGCCGGCTGGCTCGTGCAGCGCGACGTCGGACCGAAGTGGACGCTCGGTGCGGAACTGTTCGACCAGGGCGCGGACGTCGTCGCGGGACGCGGCCGGACGATCCTGAACGTCGGCGGCTACTATAATTTCACGCCGACCTTCAATTTGCTCTTCAGCGCAGGTCGCAGCGTCGCGGGTGCGATGCACACGGTCGCGTATCTCGGCCTGTACTGGACCTGGGGCCGCGCACGGCACGATGCCTCGGCGGCGTCGACCGGCGCGCCGCCGCGCTGGTCGCTCGCGCGCCGCTGATCGACCACGGCCGGCGATTCGCCGGACTCCGCGAACCGTCCGCACGCCGCCGCCGACCGCGCGGGCCGCTCAAGGCCCCCGGGACGGCTCGGCGCGCGCGGTCGTCTCGCGCAGGATCTCGGCGAGGCGCCGCGCACCGGGTCCCGCGTAGTCCGGATCGGGAATGATCAGGTACAGCTCGACCCGCCGCTCACCCCCCTCGCGCAGCGGCAGCGGCATCAGCGCGCCGCTCGCGAGCTCGTCGCGGATCATCTCGTCGGGATACCACGCGAAGCCGAGCCCAAGCTGCACCGCGCGGATCGCGGTCGCCTTGTGGCTCACCGTCCAGCGCCGCTCCGCGCCGAGCCACCCGGAGTCCCGGTGCCGGCGCAACCCGGAGTCGCGGATCACCAACTGCCGATGGGCGCGCAGATCCTGATAGGTGATCGGGCGACCGAGCGCGTGCAGGGGATGCGTCGGCGCCGCGACCGCGACGAAGCGCAGCGCAATCAGCGGGTCTCCGACGAACCCCGGCGGTACGATCGGGCCGATCGCCAGATCCACCTGACGCTGCGTCAAGGCGTCCTCGGTACCGCCGAGCACCGTCTCGTGCAGTTCGATCCGCATCGCCGGCCGCTCGCCCGCGAACGCGCGCAAGGCCTCGAGCAGCAACCAGGTCGGGAACACGACGTCGACCGCGAGCCGCAGCTCGGGCTCCCAGCCGGCGGCGAGCGTCGCCGCCGCCGCCTCGAGCGCGAGGGCCTCTTCGGTGAGCGCGCGGGCGCGCCGTACCAGCAACTGGCCGGTCGGGGTCAGCACGGCCTTGCGTCCCTGGATCTCGAACGCCTTGAGGCCGAGCACCGCCTCGAGCTTCTGGACCGCGTAGGTCACCGCGGACTGGCTCTTGTGCAGCCGCGCGGCCGCGGCCGCGTAGCCGCCGGCTTCGACGACCGCGATCAGGGTTCGCCATTGCTCGAGGGTGATTCGCGCATGGCTTGCAGAGGGCTTCATATATCTATAATTCTGATAGATAATCCGAACAAAATCGACTTTTATAACGATTAAATCAATAGTTAAATGGCTTCACCGCCAGGATCGGCGGCCACTTCCAACGGGCCCCAGAGGGGCCAGGAGCGACAGACAATGAGTTCATGGCAAAAGTCGGCGGACCTCGGGGGCCGCATCCTGCTGGTGATCCTGTTCGTGCTCGCCGGCGTCTCGAAGATCGGGGGCTACGCGGGCACTCAGGCCTACATGCAATCGGCCGGCGTCCCGGGCGCGCTGTTGCCGCTCGTGATCCTGACCGAGATCGGCGGCAGCGTGCTGATCGTGCTCGGCCTGTGGACACGGCTCGCGGCGTTCCTGCTCGCCGGGTTCAGCCTGCTCGCCGGCGCGATCTTTCATCACGCGATCGGCGACGAGATCCAGCAGCTGATGCTGCTGAAGGACATCGCGATCGCCGGCGGATTCCTCGTGCTGGTCGCGCACGGCGCCGGGCCGTGGAGCCTCGATGCGCGCCGCGGTCGCTGAGCGCGGCGTCGCGCGGATCGTCCCGTCGGTCGCCGCATCCGACGGAGCCGGCGTGAAGCTGCGCCGCAGCCTCGGCAGCGCGCCGTCGCTGCGCGTCGATCCGTTCCTGATGCTCGATGAATTCGGCACGGACAATCCGGACGACTACATCGCGGGATTTCCGCCGCACCCGCACCGCGGATTCGAGACGGTGACGTACATGATCGACGGTCACATGCAGCACCGCGACCACCTCGGCAATGTCGGTGATCTCGGGCCGGGCGGCGTTCAGTGGATGTGCGCCGGGCGCGGCGTGATCCATTCCGAGATGCCGCGGCAGTCCGAGGGCCGGATGCGCGGCTTCCAGCTGTGGATCAATCTGCCGGCGGCGGAGAAGATGAAGCCCGCGAGCTATCGGGACATCCCGGCGGCGGACATCCCGATCGCGGCCCTCCCCGGGGGCGGGCAGGTGAAAGTGATCGCGGGCGCGATCCAGATCGCGGATCGGCGCGTCGAGGGCCCGATCAACGGCCTCGCGGCGAAGCTCTCGACCGACCCGCTGTACCTCGACCTCGAGTTGCCGCCGGGTGGCGAGTTCACGCAGCCGCTGCCGGCAGGCCATGCCGCGTTCCTCTATCCGTACGAAGGCGACGCGACGGTGCGGACCGCGACCGGTGCCCGGGCGGTGCCGCTCCAGGCGGCCGCGGTGCTCGACGCGGCCGGCGGGGTCGTGACCTGCATCGCGGGACCCCGTGGTCTGCGGGCGCTGCTGCTCGCGGCGCAGCCGATCGGCGAGCCGGTCGTGCAGCATGGTCCCTTCGTGATGAACACCCGCGAGGAAATCGAGCGCGCGATCGCCGACTATCAGGCCGGCCGGCTCACGGCCTGATCCTGCGAGGGTCCGTAACCGCCTACGCGGGATCCCGTATGGGATCCCGCGGTCGGGCGGGCGACTATCGTCAGGCGACGGAATCCCCCGGCTCTGCCGGAACCAGCTCAGGAAGGGAAACCGGCTATGGCTGTCGGCATCGCGACGACCCAGGTCTTGGTGCTGGGTCTCGGGAATGTGTTGCTGACCGACGATGGGGTCGGCATCCACGTGATCCGCGCGCTCGAGCGGACGCTGAACGGGAGGTCCCGGCCGCCCGCGGTGACGCTGTGCGACGGCGGGACCCTCGGCCTCAATCTCCTGTTCGAACTCGACTCGGCCGACGCGCTGATCGCCGTCGACGCGATGGATCTCGGGGCACCGCCGGGCACCGTGCGCGCGTTCGATCACGCGGCGCTCGACGCGAGGCTCTCCGGCAAGCGCGGCAGCGTTCACGAACTCGCGCTCGCCGACTTGCTCGCAGCGGCCGAACTGACCGGCCGCCGGCCATCGCGACGCGCGCTCGTCGCGATCCAGCCCGGATCGACCGATTGGGGGCTCGACCCGACCGCTGCGGTCGCCGCCGCGATTCCCGGGGCCTGCCGACTCATCCAGGACCTGCTCGAGGAGTGGGGAGACTGCCCTGACGTCCCGCGGGATGCGGGCTGCGGCGCACGACGCGCGGAGGCTTGAGGACATGACGGACCAACGAACGATCGGCGAACTGCTCGCGCAGCGCGGGATCTCGCGCCGCGCCCTGTTGAAGTACGGCGCCTACCTCGGTGCGTTGATGGCCCTGCCGTCCTGGCAGTCGCGCGCGCTCGCCGAAGGTCTGGCGAACGCCCGACGCCAGTCGGTGATCTGGCTGAGCTTCCAGGAATGCACCGGCTGCACCGAATCGCTGACGCGCTCGTTCGCGCCGACGATCGAGCACCTGATCTTCGACCTGATCTCGCTCGACTATCACGAGACCCTGCAGGCGGTATCCGGGTTCGCCGCGGAGGCGGCCCGGCGGGAGGCGATGCGGGCGAACGCCGGGAAGTACGTCGTCGTCGTCGACGGCTCGGTCCCGACCAAGGACGGCGGCGTCTATGCGACGATCGCCGGCAAGACCAATCTCGAGATCCTGCGCGAGACGGCCGCGCAGGCCCTCGCCCTGATCTCGGTCGGCACCTGCGCCTCGTTCGGCGGAATACCGCACGCCGACCCGAACCCGACCGGCGCGGTGCCGGTCTCCGAGATCATCACCGACAAACCGCTGATCAACATCTCCGGTTGTCCCCCGATTCCCGAGGCGATGGCCGGGACGATCGCGTACCTGATCACTTTCGGGAAGCTCCCCGATCTCGACGAGCTGAAGCGTCCGAAATCGTTCTTCGGCGAGACGATTCACGACCGCTGCTATCGGCGTCCGTTCTACGACAAGGGCCTGTTCGCGAAGAGCTTCGACGACGAGGGCGCACGTCGCGGCTGGTGCCTGTACGAGCTCGGCTGCAAGGGGCCGGTGACCTACAACGCCTGTCCGACGGTGAAGTGGAACGGCGGCGTGTCGTTCCCGATCCAGTCGGGGCACGGGTGTCTCGGGTGCTCGGAGCCGAACTTCTGGGACAAGGGCGGCTTCTATCGTCCGTTGTCGGCGAACACCGGCAGCCTCGGCAAATCGGTCGGCGCCGCGGCAGCGGTCGGCGTCGGGGTCGGGGTCGCGAGCGCGATGCTCGCGCGGCACCGCAAGAACACCGCTTCCCGGGGAGAGTGATATGGACTTGCTGGATTTCGCGAGGGGACCGGCGCTCACCGCCGCGCTCAGCGTGTTCGTGTTCGGCGTCGCCTGGCGCCTCCTGTCGCTCTTCCTGCTGCCATGGGCGCGGGATCCGTCGCCGCGCCGCGCAGACGCGCGCCCGGCCTGGGTCGGGGCGGTCCGGGGGTTCGCCCGGCACTTGTGGCCGCGCAAGCCGTTCGCGCGGGCCTCGATGCTCACGACCGTGAACGGCTACGTGATGCACCTCGGGCTCGCGATCGTGTTCTTCGGGCTCGCGCAGCACATCCTGTTCCTGCGCGGGCTGTTCGGCATCGCCTGGCCGAACCTGCCGAGCGGCCTGATCTCCGGCGTCGCCGTGGTCACGCTCGGCTCGCTCGCGCTCGCGCTCGCGCGCCGGCTGACCCATCCGGTGCTGCGGCTGATCTCGACGTTCAACGATTATTTCACATGGCTCGTGACGTTCCTGCCGATCGCGACCGGGCTGCTCGCGGTGAGCCACCTCGGCGCGCCGTATCCGACGCTGCTCGCGGTGCACTTGCTGAGCGTATCGCTGCTGCTGATCTGGTTCCCGTTCGGGAAGTTGATGCACGCATTCCTCGTCTTCGTGACCCGCAGCGAGACCGGAATCGCCTATAACCGCAGGGGAGTCGTACTGTGAGCGACGCAGCGAACGCGAAGATCGTCGTCGATCCGATCACCCGCATCGAAGGGCACCTGCGCATCGAGGCCGAGACCGATGCGAACGGCTCGATCGTGAGCGCGATGAGCTCCGGCACGATGGTCCGGGGCATCGAGCTGATCCTGCGCGGACGCGATCCGCGCGACGCCTGGGCGTTCGCCCAGCGCATCTGCGGCGTATGCACCCTGGTCCACGGCATCGCATCGGTCCGGGCGGTCGAGTCGGCACTGAACTACCCGATCCCGGCGAACGCCCAGCTCATCCGCAATCTGATGATCGCCGCGCAGTTCGTGCACGACCACGTGATGCACTTCTACCACCTGCACGCACTCGACTGGGTCGACGTGGTCTCGGCGTTGAAGGCCGATCCGGCGGCTGCGTCGAAGCTCGCGCAATCGATCTCGACGTATCCGAAGTCGAGCCCCGGCTACTTCTCGGACACGCAGACGAAACTCAGGAACTTCGTCGATTCCGGGCAACTCGGGATCTTTGCGAACGGCTTCTGGGGCAATCCGGGCTACAAGCTGCCGCCTGAAGCGAACCTGATGGCGGTCGCCCACTATCTGGAGGCGCTGGAGTGGCAGCGCGAGGTCGTGCAGATCCACACGATCCTCGGCGGCAAGAACCCCCATCCGAACTTCCTCGTCGGCGGCGCTCCGTCACCGATCAGCATCGACACGCCGGGCGCCGGCGGCACCGCCGCGACCGCACTCGACCTCGCCGGTCTGGAGAGGATCGCGAGCGTGATCGAGCGCATGCGCGCGTTCGTCGATCAGGTCTACCTGCCGGATACTCTTGCGATCGCCTCGTTCTACAAGGACTGGTTCCAGCGCGGCGAGGGCATCGGCAACTTCCTGACCTACGGCGACTTCCCCGAGAAGGGGATGAACGACCCGGCGAGCTGGCTGATCCCGTCCGGCGCGATCCTCGGCCGCGATCTCACGCAGATCCATCCGATCGATCTCGCCGATCCCCGCGAGGTCCAGGAGTTCGTTGCGCATTCCTGGTACGACTACGCGGGCGGCAAGACCGAAGGGCTGCATCCCTACGAGGGCGAGACACGGCTGCACTACTCGGGTCCGAAGCCGCCGTACGAGCATCTCGACGTCGCCGAGAGCTACTCGTGGCTGAAGTCGCCGCGCTGGAAGGGCAAGGCGATGGAAGTCGGCCCGCTCGCGCGCGTGCTGATGCTCTACGCGAGGGGACACGAGCCGACGAAGGCGCTCGCCGACCGCGCGCTCAAGCAGCTCGACCTGCCGCTCGCCGCGATGTTCTCGACGATGGGACGCACCGCCGCCCGCACGCTCGAGAGCAAGATCATCGCCGACCAGATGAGCGTCTGGCATGGCCACCTGACGGCGAACATCAAGCGCGGCGACCTCTCGGTGCACAACCCCGCGATGTGGGATCCGTCGACGTGGCCGGCGAAGGCGCGCGGCGTCGGCTTCACCGAGGCCCCGCGCGGCGCGCTCGCGCACTGGATCGTGATCCAGGACGGGAAGATCGACAACTACCAGGCGGTCGTGCCCTCGACCTGGAACGCCGGCCCGCGCGATCCGGCCGGGCAGCCGGGTCCGTACGAAGCGGCGCTGATGGACCGCCACACGGTCTACGATCCCGCGCAGCCGCTCGAGATCCAGCGCACGGTCCACAGCTTCGACCCCTGCATCGCGTGCGCGGTGCACGTCGTCGGTGCGGATGAACGGCTGTCGTTCGGCATCCGCAGGAGCGCCCGATCATGAGCACCGCGATCGATCTGAAGGCCGCGACCCGCACGTTCCTCGCCCAGACCGAAGGCCATCTCGCGACCTACCTCGAGGGGTGCGTGCACTGCGGCGCCTGCGCGGATGCCTGCCACTTCTACGCCGCGTCGGGCGATCCGCGTCACACCCCGGCGTACAAGCTGTTCCCGATCGCCAAGGCCTACCGCAACCACAAGTTCCCGTTCGGCTGGTTCGGCTTCGCGCGCCCGATCGGCGAGCGCGACCTCCGGGAGTGGGAAGAGTTGCTGTTCGACACCTGCACGATGTGCGGTCGCTGCACGATGATCTGCCCGATGGGCATCGACATCGCCTCGATCGTCGGGGGTGCACGACGGGCCTTCGTCGCCGCGGGGCTCGGTCCCGCCGATCTGCTCGCCGCGGCCGACAACTCACGCGACCACGGGAGCCCGCTCGGCGTGACCGCGGACAAGCTTCGCGACCGCATCGCCTGGATCGCCGACGACAACGAGGTGACGATCCCGCTGGACGAGCCGAAGGCGGACGTGCTGCTGACGCTCTCCTCGGTCGAGACGATGAAATACCCGAAGTCGGTCGCGGCGATGGCGAAGCTCCTGAACCACGCCGGGGTCTCCTGGACGCTCTCCACGAAGGGCTACGAGGCGACGAACTTCGGCTACCTCGCCGGCAAGGGCGTGATCGCGAAGACGATGGTCGAGCGTATCGTCGCCGCCGCCGAGAGCGTCGGTGCGAAGACCGTCGTGATCCCCGAGTGCGGGCACGCGTATGGGGTGCTGCGCTGGTCCGCCGCCGCGATGCTCGGCCGGCCCCTGCCGTTCCAGGTGCTGCACATCTCCGAGTTCCTCGCGCACCTGAAGCGCGACGGGAAGCTCAGGCTCACACCATTCGAGGAGCCGATCACCTATCACGACCCCTGTCAGGTCTCGCGGCGCGGCGGCGCGACCGCCGATGCGCGCGAGGTGCTGCGCGACTTCGCGCGCGATCTTCGCGAGATGACGCCGACCGGAGACGAGAACTGGTGCTGCGGCGGCGGCGGCGGCGTCCAGGCGATCGGCCGGGCGGCACCGCTGCGCTATCAGGTGTTCAAGCTCAAGATGGAACAGGTCGAGCGCACCGGCGCTAAGACGATGGTGTCCGCGTGCTCGAATTGCCGCCTGACGATGGACGAGAGCAAGGCGCACTGGCAATGGCAGGGCGGCATCGACAGCCTGGTCGAGATCGTCGCCGACCATCTCGTCGAGGAGTCCCCGAAGGCCCAGTGACCGCGGGCGCAGACCGGGCCGCACGTCCCGCGCGCGCGGTCGTTCGCTAGGCCGAGACCACCTCGCCCGCGAACTCGCGCTCCGCGGCGATCGAGTTCGCGACCAGACAATCGCGATCCGCCTTGTCGAGGAGCCGCCGCGCCTTTGCCGCATCCGCACCGGCCGCGATGGTCAAGGTCGCGGTCGTGCGAAGCCGCGAGAACCGCAACTGGCGATCGACGCGGTCGAGCACGCCCTCGACCCGGCACTCGAGCCGCAGCCAGCCGAACATCGACGCGGCACTGACCGCGCGGAAGGTGAGCACGAAGCAGTTCGCGATCGCCGCCGGCAGCAGGGTCTCCGGCGACCACTGTGCGCCGGTGCCGCCGAACTGTGCCGACGGACCCGCGGCGATCGTCGCGAGACCGGGGGAGCTCACCGCAACGTCCCCGGACTGCCCGGCCTCGGCGGATGCACGATAGACGTGTGGGAACGGCTCGATCATCGACGCGGCACTAGCGCGGCCAGGCGTACGCGAAATCCAGGATGTACTGGTGCATCCGCAGGGAGATCGTCTGCGTCGGATCGAACGAGTTCGGGCCGCTGACCGTCTTCTCCGGCGCATAGGTGAACGCCATGTCGAACTCCCCGCGATCCGCGAGGTGCCGGATGAATCCGACCGCGATGTGATCCTCGACGACGCCGGGCGCGAGGATGTTGAAGGTCGCCTGTGAGCTCGGAACCGGCTGTCGGGCGTGGCTGAAGCCGAACCGGCCGGTCCAGTCCTCGTCGATCTCCCAGCTGACGCCGAGCTTGATCACGGTCATGTCGCGCCAGCCGAACCCCGGTCCGGACGCGCCGCCGAGGCAGTCCTGCAGATTCAGCCCCGGAGCGCCGGTCGTCGGGCAGGAGAACAGGTTCGCGATCGGATTGCTGACGGACGGCACGTCGCTGTACCAGATCTTCTGGACGTCCACGTCGAATGCGACCGGGGGCACCGGCTTGTAGGTCACGCCGATGGTCGCGTTCGCCGGAATGTCGAAGCCGCCGTGCTGCGCGAACAGGTCGGCGTACTTGGTGAGCCGCGACATGAACATCTTGGTCGTGTACGACGCCGCGGCGCTGAACTCGGGCACTGGCCGCCATTCGACGCCGAGCGATGCCCCGCCGCCGTAGGACATGTCGGCGCCGTTGTTGGTGAGCGCCGTCGGCATCACGGTGCCGCCGCTCGCGGCGAAGGTCTCGGTGTAGGGCGCGAAATTCCCGAGGCCCCGCGCGACGAAACGCTGCATCGCGATGATCGCCGACGCGCCAACCGAGAGCTGCCGGTCGAGCAACGCGTGCGCGAAGGTGAAGTTCAGGAACCCTTGCATCAGATCGACGCCCGCGGTTCCGGCGCCGTACGTCCCCGGCAAGGTGACCGGCGCGGCGCCCGGCCCCGGCGCGAACGTCGCGGTGCCGCCCTGCCACACGGTGTTCATGCCGCCGCGCGCATAGAACGCGACGGCGACGCTGTCGGACGGATCGAGCTGCCAGTTGGCCGCGATATAGGGGATCGGGAACAGCTTGTCGCCGCTGTTGATCGAGTTCGGCCCGATCGTGAACGCGCCACCATGACCGTTCGCGAGGCTCGGCGAGGTCGAATAGCTGCGGTCCGGACTGAACAGCGACAGTCCGACCTCGAGGCGGTCCGGGACGAACGCGAGGCCCGCTGGATTCGTCGCGATGACCATCACTTCCTCGGGATCGGCGCTGCCCGCACCGGCGAGGCCATCGCTCTTCACGCCGACGCCGTCGGTCAGATAGCCGTTCGTCGCCTGGGCGACGCCCGCCGCAAGCACCGTCATCGACACGACGACCTTGGGTAGCCAGTGTTTCATCGCCGCACCTCCGTGTTGCACGGCTCCGTGACAGAGAACTCGATCGCCGGTCAGCCCTCGCGGCGCATCCGATCAGGCGGACTTGCGCAACACGAACCGATAGACGTTTCCCTCGGTGCTCGACTCGACCAATTCGTTGCCGGTGGTGCGACAGAACGCCTCGAAGTCCTTGACCGAACCCGGATCGGTCGCGAGCACCTCGAGCGTTCCGCCGGCGCCGAGCGTCTGCAGCGCCTTCTTCGCGCGCAGGATCGGCAGCGGGCAGTTCAGGCCTTTCGCATCGAGTGTCTGGTCCGCCATCGTGCAATCTCCGCCGCGGCGCCACGCCGCGGGACGTCAAATGAACAGGTTGATTTCCGATTGCGTCGCGACGTCGATATAGGTCGCCGCGCCGCCGAGTTCCGGCCCCTCGATCATGTCCTTCAGCGTGTAGTCGAACAGATCCATCGTCATCTGGCACGCGATCATGCGTATGCCGGATTCGACCGCGAGCCCGCGCAGGTCCTCGATGGTCGCGACGCCCTTCTTGCGCATCAGACGGGTCATCATCGTCGACGCGGCCGCGTCGACGCCCGGGATCATCGAGGCGAGGTTCGGCATGCCCATGTGCATCCCCGCCACCGGCATCTTCATCGCCGGATTGCCGAGCGGCGAGAGTTGCAGGTCCAGGTTCTTCAGCAACAGGGGCAGACCGTAGAAGGTGAAGAACATCGTGACGTCGAGCCCCATCGCCGCGGCGGTGGTCGCCAGGATGAACGGGGGATACGCCCAGTCGAGCGTGCCCTTGGTGACGATGATCGACATGCGCTTGGCGCGCCGCTCGGAACCTGTGTCAGCCATCTGTCCCCCTCAGGCTCGCGTCGATTGTCGCCCGAACATAGCAAATCCGGAGCAAATAGCCAATGATTCTATTAGCGTGCACGCATATGAGGATAAGATCATATGGAGGGCCTTGCATCCGCGGTTCCCCTGCTCCGATAGCGCCCGCCGCGATCCGGGGAATACGGGCCGAACCGCGGCCGGGACGGACGATGCGACGATCGACGATCTTCATCGGCAGCGGTACGTGGGACACGCCCGGCTTCGGCGATGCCCATCCGCTCGCGATCCCGCGGGTCGCCAGCGTCGTCCGCCTGTGCGAAGCGCTCGGGTGGCTCCCGCCGGAGGCGTTTCGCGCGAGCCCGCACGCGTCGATCGCCGAACTCGCGAGCTTCCATTCCGCGGCGTACGTCGCTGCGCTCGCGGAAGCCGACGCCACCGGGATCGCGCGCGTCGAGATCCGCGAGCGCTTCGGGATCGGCACGCGCGAGAATCCGCTGTTCCCCGGCGTCTTCGCTCGTGCAGCGGCGGCGGTCGGGGGCTCGCGGCTCGCGGCGGACCTCGCGATGCGCGGTCACCTGTGCTTCCACCCGGAAGGCGGCACCCACCACGGAAGGCCGGATCGCGCGAGCGGCTTCTGCTACTTCAACGATCCGGTGTTCGCGGTCCGCCGGTTCCTCGAACGCGGCGTGGACCCGGTGCTCTACGTCGACCTCGATGCGCATCACGGCGACGGCGTGCAGGACGCGTTTCGCGACGAGCCACGGGTGCACACGGTCTCGATCCACGAACGGGGCCGCTGGCCGTACACCGGGGCCGCGACGGATCGGGGCGGCGGCCGATCGTGGAATTTCCCGGTCCCGGCGGGCTTCCACGACGCGGAGCTGGAGCTGTTGATGCGCGAGGCGGTGCTGCGGATCGCCGCGCGGATCGCGCCGGCGGGGGTCGTGATCGTCTGTGGCACCGACGGGCTCGCCGGCGACCCGCTGTCCGGGCTCGCGCTCGGCAACAGCGCGCTCTGGGATGCGGTGCTTGCGTTGGTCGCGGTGGCACCGGCCGCGGTGGTGCTCGGCGGCGGCGGCTACAATCCGTGGACGCTCGCCCGCGCCTGGACCGGGTTGTGGGCGCGGCTCAGCGGTCGGGCAATTCCGGAGTCGCTCCCCGACGCCGCGCGGCAAGTCCTTGCGAACCTCGGGTGCGACCTGATTGACGAGGATCGGATCGATCCGGCATGGTTGACCACGCTCGCCGATGCGCCGCGCCCGGGAGCGGTGCGGGCCGAGGTCCGCGGTCTCGTTCCGGATTGGGAGGCTGTCACGACGTGACGAACTGGGTCGACGCGCTCGCACAGATCGAGGAACTCGACCAGGCGCCCATCGACGCCGCGCTCGTCGCCGATCTCGAGGCCCGTGCCACGACCGTGCGCGGACGGCCGATCCGGTTCTCGACGCCGACGTTCAAGGATTACGCGAGCACGGAGCTGCGCGGGTGCTCGAAGAACAGCTTTCCGGCGTTCTCGATCACCGGCGCGGCCTGCGCGCTGGACTGCGAGCACTGCCGCGCGAAGATCCTCGCGCCGATGCTGCCCGCGACCTCGCCGGAGATGCTCGATCGCAAGGTCCGCGAACTGATCGCGACGCAGGACCTGCGCGGCTTCCTGCTGTCGGGAGGCTCGAACCGACGCAACGAGATCCCCTATCGACGCTTCTACCCGGTCGTCGAGCGGCTGAAGCGCGACCATCCGGACCTGCAGATCGCGATCCACACCGCGCTCACCGACCTCGGCGGCGCCCGCGCGATGGAGGCGGCGGGCGTCGACGTGGCGATGCTCGACGTGATCGGCGCCGAGGAGACGATCCGCGACGTCTACCATCTGGACCGCCCGGTCGCTGACTTCGAAGCGACGCTGGAGGCGCTGTGCGCGACCTCGATGGCGGTGACCCCGCACGTCGTGATCGGCCTGCATTTCGGCCGGATCCTCGGCGAGCGGACCGCGATCGACATCGTCGCCCGCCACCCGGTCACGAATCTGGTGCTGGTCGTCGTGATGCCGTTCTACGCGACGCCCGGCACGTTCCGCCCCCCTGCGGCCGAGGACGTCGGGCGGATCTTCGCCGAGGCGCGGCGCCGGCTGCCGGACCGCAAGGTGCTGCTCGGCTGTGCGCGGCCGCCGGGCATGCACAAGCGCGTGACCGACGCGTACGCCGTGCTCGCCGGCCTCGACGGAATCGCGTTCCCGGCGGACGGCGCGGTCGCGGTCGCCCGGGCGATCGGCCGGCCTTACGAGCAGCAGAACGCGTGCTGTTCCATCAAGATCGGCGAACCCGCGCGCCGCGCGGGCGCCTGCAGTTCGATCGGGGCCACCGCGGCTCCGGACGGAGGAGTCCTCGCATGAGTTGCATCGAACCGTCACGCGCAGCGGCGAACGCCGGGCCGGCGGCAGCCACCGATCACAACGGCTTCGCGGCGATGCAGCCGCGCGCGCCGGCACCGACACCGCCGCAGAGGCGCAACGGCGCACGAGTGAAGAGCGCCGACGAGCGGCCGAACGGCGTGTACCTGCCGAACAACAACCTGCTCGCGCCGCACATGCGCTCGCCGGACTACGTGCAGATGTCGACCGCGGCCGCGATGACGCTCGGGATCATGCCGGGCCGGATGCATCGCTGCGGCTGCACCCGCTGCCTGAACCTGTTGCTCACCTATCCGGAAGGGTGCCGCGCGAACTGCGCGTACTGCGGGCTCGCGCGCCACCGCGAGGCCGAGCGAGACTATGCCGATCGCAACTTCATCCGCGTCGACTGGCCGGCCGTGCCGCTCGAGCAGGTGATCGACATCGTCGCGCGCGATCCGGCCGCCAGTCCGTTCCACCGGATGTGCATCTCGATGATCACCCATCCGCGGTCCGACGCCGACACCGTCGCGGTGCTCGACGCGTGGACGCGCCGGATCGACCCGGCCGCGATTCCGGTGTCGATCCTGTCGAACCCGACGACGATGGAGCGCGCGGACGTCGTGCGCCTGAAGGACTTGGGCGCGGAGATCTTCACCGTCGCGCTCGACGCGGCGACGCCGGCGATCTTCGAGCGGACTCGCGGCAAGGGCGTGCAGTCTCCGCACAAGTGGGAGAAGTACTGGGAGATCCTGCTCGCGGCGCGCGACGTGTTCGGCCCGGGGAAATTCGGGACCCACGTGATCATCGGGATGGGCGAGACCGAGTCCGAGGCGCTCGCGCTGGTGCAGCGCGTCGTCGACCTCGGCGGCCACAGCCACCTGTTCTGCTTCTTCCCGGAGCGCGGTTCGCTGATGGATCATCTGCCGGCGACCCCCCGCGACCAGTGGCGGCGCGTGCAACTCGCGCGGTATCTGATCGATTACGCCGGCGCCCGCGTCGAGCAGATGCGCTTCGACGAGCAAGGCCGGGTCGCCGACTACGGCGTGCCGGCGGGCGAGCTCGAGCGGATCATCGGCGAGGGCGTCGCGTTCCGCACCTCCGGCTGCCCGGGCAAGTTCCGCGACGACGTGTCGGCCTGCGACCGGCCCTACGGCGACTCGCCGCCGAGCAACATCGCGAGCTACCCGTTCCAGCCGAACGCACGCGACCTCAAGCGCATCCGCCGACAGCTCGGCGTGCGCGCGCGCGATCCCGAGGAGGCATGAGCGCGCGCTTTCGGGTCGTCGACGCGGGGCTCCAGGAGGGCCGCTACAACATCGCGCTGGACCAAGCGATGCTCGAGCTGCATCAGACCGGCGCGATCCCCGATTCGGTGCGATTCATCCACTTCCAGCCGAGCGCGCTCGTCGGGCGACATCAGGCGCTGTCGCAGGAAGTGGATCTCGAGTACTGCCGCCGCCACGGCATCGGCGTCGGCCGACGCATCACCGGCGGCGGGGCGATCTATCTCGACGAGGGGCAGCTCGGCTGGGCGCTCGTGTTCAGCCGTCGCACGCTCGGCGCCGCGACGCTCCCGGACGTCGCGCGCCGGATCTGCGAAGCCGCGGCGCAGGGATTGAGCCGTTTCGGCGTCGATGCCCGGTTCCGGCCGCGCAACGACATCGAGGTCGACGGCCGCAAGCTGAGCGGCACCGGGGGATTCTTCGACGGCGAATCGTTGATCTACCAGGGCACGGTGCTCGTCGATCTCGACCCGGCCGCGATGCTCGGCGCGCTGCGGATCCCGCAGGCGAAGCTCGCGAAGCGAGGTCTCGATTCCGCGGCGGCCCGGATCGTCACGCTGCGCGAGTTGCTCGCGGGCGCGACGCCGGCGATGCCTGCGGTCGAGGAGGCCTTGCTCGCCGGCTTCGAACAGGCGCTCGGCCTGGAGTTCGAACGCGCCGCGCCGAGCGATGCCGAGCAGCGGCTCGCGCAGCGTCTCTACGCCGAGTCGATCGGGCGCGAGGCGTTCGTCGCCGAGATCGATGCGCCGCCGCGGGGTCGCGGGGTGCGGGTGGGAACCCACGCAGCTCCGGGCGGCACGATCACGGTGTACCTGCGCTGCGAAGGCGACCCGGCGCGCCGGATCGGGCACGCGCTGATCACCGGCGACTTCTTCGTCGCGCCCCCGCGAATGATCTACGACCTCGAAGCGCAACTGCGCGGCACCCCGGTCGAGGACGCGGCGGCGAGCGTCGATGCATTCTTCGCGGCGCGCCCCGCCGGCACCGCGACGGTCGGGGCGGCCGACTTCCGGCAGGCGATCGAGGCCGCGCTCGCGACACCGCCGGGTACCGGCTGAGCGGCGCCGAGCGCACATGAACGACCGGATCCGCACGCTGGCGGTGATCCAGCACGACTCGGCCGAGTATCTCGGTCTGATCGAGGATCATCTCGAGGGCCGCCGGATCCGCTTTCGCTATTTCCGGCCGTTCACGACCGACGGCCGACTCCCCGGATCGGCCGAGCGCGCGGATGGCCTCGTGCTGCTCGGGGCTGGTCCCTGGGGCGGCGCACCGGGACCCCACCGCCTGCCGACGTTCGAGCCGGAAGTCGCCCTCACGGCCGATGCACTCGCGCGCGGCGTTCCCATCCTCGCGATCGGGCTCGGCGCGCTGATCCTGTGCGTCGCGGGCGGCGGCACGGTGGAGTCCGCGCCGCTGTCCTTCGAGATCGACCTTGCCGAACGCACCGCGGCCGACGCGCTCGACGGCTACCTGCCCGAGCGCTTCCCGTCGATCCGCTACGGCCGCGACCGGCCGCACCTGCCTCCGGCGGCGCGGGTGCTCGCGGTCGACGCGACACGACGACCGGCGCTGTTCCGGATCGGCGCCCGCGCGTTCGGCTTCGCCGGCCACCCCGGCATCAAGACCGCGATGATCGAGGATCTGATCATGGAATTCCCCGAGTCGCCGCCCGACCCCGGGCCCGCGCTCGCGCGGCTGCGCACGATGAACGCCGCGATCGAGGGCGCGCTGGTGCCGACGATGACCGGTCTGGTGCGCTGCCTGGGATGGATGGAACCGGACGGCCCGGGGCCCGAGCCGGGCTCCGTGGAAGCCCGCAGCGCGCCCGGGTAGACCGCGCTTGCGCACGCGAACGAAGTACATTAGCCTCGGCTAATACCTCGAGGAGCGGCCCGGCTTGCCGGGAAGCGGGGGAGAGTTCGAGTGGCGACGAAGCTGTTGATCGTGATGGCGAACACCGATCTTCGCAACGGCGAGGAACTCGGCGCGCCGATATTCCAGGCGACCGTCGCCGCGGCGATGGAATTCGAGGTCGAGGTCGTTTGCACCGCAACGTCCGGCCGGCTGCTGAAGAAGGGCGTCGCCGAGACGCTGTTCGTGAAGCCGGGATCGCCGAAGTCGGTTCTCGACTTCATCAAGGACGCCCACGAAGCGGGCGTGAAGTTCTACTGCTGCTCGCCGAACCTCGATCTGTTTCACATGACCGAGGCGGACCTGATCCCCGAATGCGCGGGGATCGTCGGCGGTGCCTATCTGATCGAACGCGTGATGAGCGACGAGTACAAAGTCCTGACCTACTGACCCCGCCGACCGCGTGAGGGGGCGTGCATGACTGGCGTGACCGCGACGACGCGCGTACAGGAGTTCATCGGCGATCCGCTCGCCGGCACCACGCCCGTGGCCCGCGAGAAGCTCGAGGAGATCTTCCGGGACATCCAGGCGGACCTGCGCTTCGATCACGAGCTGAACGGGTGCCTGAACTGCGGGATCTGCACCGCGACCTGCCCTTCGGCGCATTACTACGACTACAGCCCGC
>JAGWPU010000103.1 GCA_028870355.1 Gammaproteobacteria bacterium
CGCGGGATCCGGAAGTACTCGACCGTGCTCGCGAGCGCGAACGAGTTCGGCGGGATGATGCAGACCGGACCCCGGAAATCGACGAACGACTTCTCGTCGAAGCCCTTCGGATCGACGATCGTCGAGTTGATGTTCGTGAAGATCTTGAACTCGTCCGCACAGCGCACGTCGTAGCCGTAGCTCGAGGTTCCGTACGAGACGATCTTGTGCCCGTCGGCGACGCGCACCTGGGTGGGGCTGAACGGGTCGATCATCCGGTGGTCCGCCGCCATCCGGCGGATCCAGCGGTCGCTCTTGATGCTCATCAGGTCGCCAGGCTCATCAGGTCGATTCGACCGTGATCTTCGGGAACGCGCGGCTGTAGTCCTTGTTGCGTATCGCGAGCCGCGCGGCCGCGCGGCGCGCCATCTGCCGGTACAGGAGCCCGCGAGGACCCTCGGGGTCGGCGACCACCGTCGGGCGCCCCCCGTCGGCATCCTCCCGGATCCGCAGATCGAGCGGCAGCTCGCCGAGCAGCTCGACGCCGTACTCGGCGGCCATCCGGGCGCCGCCGCCGCTGCCGAACACGTGCTCGACGTGACCGCAGGCCGGACAGACGTGGGCGCTCATGTTCTCCACGACCCCGAGCACCGGCACCGCGACCTTCTCGAACATCTTCAAGCCCTTGCGCGCGTCGAGCAGCGCGATGTCCTGCGGCGTCGTCACGATGACGGCGCCCGCGACCGGGACCCGCTGGCACAGGGTGAGCTGGATGTCGCCGGTCCCCGGCGGCATGTCGACGACCAGGTAGTCCAGGGCGCCCCAGGCGGTATCGCCGAGCAGCTGGGTCAGCGCCTGGGTGACCATCGGGCCCCGCCAGGCCATCGGCTGCTCGACGTCGATCATGAAGCCGATCGACATCACGGCGACGCCGTAGGCGCTGAGCGGGATCAGCTGGCGACCGTCCGGACTCGTCGGCCGCTGTCCCCCGAGCCCCATCATCTGCGGCTGGCTCGGCCCGTAGATGTCCGCATCCAGCAAGCCGACCCGCGCGCCCTGCGCCGCCCAAGCGAGCGCGAGGTTGGCGGCGGTCGTCGATTTGCCGACGCCCCCCTTGCCGGACGCGACGGCCACGATATTCTTGACCCCGTCGAGCGGCTTCAGGGTCTTTTGCACCGCATGGGGCACGATCTCGGCGCGCAGGGAGAGCGACCAGCGGGCACCGGAGAGCGCCGGCGCGAGGTGCTCCTGCAGCGCCGGTCGCAGTTCCCGTTCGTAGTCGGCGCAGGGGAACCCCAAGGCCAGTTCGACGGCCACCTCGTCGGGGCCGGCGCGCACCTCACGGATCGCCTTCGCCTCCTCGAGCGTGATGCCGAGATAGGGATCGACGAAAGATTTCAGGCGGTCGCGGACGACTGCCTCGACAGGGGACGTTGCGTTCATGGTAACCGCGGATTCTACCTCACCCCGCCCGGATCCCGCACGCGGCGGCCGGTCGCCGGCGGGGCGTGTGGCATAATCCTTCGCAATGGAAAAGCCGTCGATCGCATGAGCTTGTTCGCCAATTATCGAGCCGACCGCCTGATCGCCGAGTTGCGCACCAGCGGGGATCCGGCGAGCCCGGCTGCCCAGAAGGCGATCGCGAAGCTCGCGAGCCTCGGCGCGAGCGCGATCGAGCCGCTCGTCGAGGCTCTCGGGACCGCCGACAAGCGCGAAGCGGTCGCGTACGTCGATGCCCTCACCCAGTTGCTCGACCCGAAGACCGCGCCGCTCGTGCTGAAGGCGATGACGTCCGCAAACCAGCGGGCGATCACCGGGATCGCGTGGGCGCTGTCGTCGAGCCACGGCTACCCGCTGCAGGCGCTGCTCGATGCGCTCGGCAAGCCGAACATGCCGAAACAGGCGCTGCTCGAGGTGATCGCAGCCCAGAAGAGCCGGTTCGCGGTCCGGGATCTGCTGAGCGCGGCGTACGCGCTGGAATCGAGCGAACGCACCGGCGTGTTCAAGATCATCGGCGAGATCGCCGACGCGAGCTCGGTCGACGACCTGCTGCCGCGGCTCGAGGGCCGCGACCCCGTCGTGCGAGTGCACATCATCAACCTGCTCGCGAACTTCAACCGACCGGACGTGCAGGCGGCGCTGCAGCGACAACTCAAGGACCCGAGCAAGTTCGTTCGCTCGGCGACGCTCTCGGCGCTCGCGCGGATGGAGGGTCCACTCGACCTGCCGCTGGTGTGCTCGATGCTCCGCGATCCCGAGATCGAGGTGCAGAACAAGGCGGTGGACCTGCTGGTACGGGCGAACCACCCGGAGACGGTGAAGTACCTGGTGGACGTGCTGAAGGACGAGAACGAGTTCGCCCGGCGCGCCGCGGTCGAGGTGCTGAACGAGGTCGGCACCTCGAAATCCGTGAAGTATCTGCTCGAGGTCCTCGCCGACACGGACTGGTGGGTCCGCACCCGCGCCGCCGATGCGCTCGGCAAGATCGGCGGCCCGCGGGTGGTCGAGGCCGTGCTCGAACTGGTGAAGGACGAGAACGAGGACATCCGTCGCGCGGCGATCGAGATCCTGAACCAGACCAAGGACGAACGCGCGGTCGCCCACCTGATCGAGGCGACCCGCGACAGCGACTGGTGGGTCAGCGAGCGCGCGGTCGACGCGCTCGCCGAGATCGGCAGCACCAAGGCGGTTCCGCGCCTCGTCGAGATGCTCGGCGGCCGCGAGCCGAAGCGCCTGCCGACCGTGATCCGGGCGCTCGGCAAGCTCGGCGACCAGCGCCACGTCGATCAGCTGCTGCCGCTGCTGCAGCGGTCCGAGGCGGACATCCGCGTCGAGGCGATCGCCGCGCTCGCGAAGCTCGCCGACGAGCGCCGCGCGAACACGATCCGGATGCGCCTGCACAGCGCGGTGAATACCGGCGACGCGGTGACCGTCGGCGCCGCCGAGCGCGCGCTCCAGGAGATCGACAACCGATTCTCGACGCAGCAGCTCGTCGCGAACCAGCGCGCGGCGAAGATGCAGGAACAGTCGAAGACGCTGCTGGTCGAGAACCAGGACATCTCGACGCTCGTGAAGGAACAGGACCTGCAGAGCGCGCGGCTCGACATCTCGACGCTGCAGCCGGGCGACATCATCGAGGGGCGCTACAAGTACATCGAGAAGATCGGCAAGGGCGCGTTCGGCACCGTGCTGCTGATGGAGGACACGATCGTCGAGGAGCGGCTGATCCTCAAGTTCCTGAACCCGAACGTCTCCACCGACGAGGAGATGATGAAGCGCTTCGTCCACGAGCTGCGCTACAGCCGCAAGATCACGCACAAGAACGTGATCCGGATCTACGACTTCCTGTACATCCGCGGCAACTATGCGATCTCGATGGAATACTTCCCCTCGCACACGCTCGGCGCCGAGATCGTGCACGAGAAGCCGCTCTCGCTGGCGCGCGCGGTGCAGTTCGGGATCGACATCGCGACCGGCATGGCGGTCGCGCATCAGGCGGGGATCGTGCACCGCGACCTGAAGCCGGCGAACGTGCTGATCGACGACGCGGGGCTCCTGAAGATCGTCGACTTCGGCGTCGCCGCGGCGCAGAGCCAGAGCGACACGCAGCTGACGAAGACCGGCTACGTGATCGGCTCGCCGAAGTACATGGCGCCCGAGCAGATCCTCGGCAAGAAGGTCGATGCGCGCGCCGACATCTACAGCCTCGGCGTGATCCTCTACGAGATGTTCACCGGCGTGCCGCCGTACAGCCGCGGCGACCACATGTCGGTGATGTACCAGCACGTCCAGGGCAAGGCGCGCCCACCGATCGAGATCAACAAGGACCTGCCGCCGGCGCTCAACGAACTCGTCCTTCGCTGCATGGCGCTCGACAAGGCGAAGCGCATCCAGACGATGGACGAACTGCGCGTGGCGCTCGAAAAAATCGGCCCCGCCGGGTAGCCTAGGAGCCCTGATGGCGAGAATTGACGCGTTCCTCAAGCTCGGGCTCGCGCAAGGATGCTCCGACCTGCACTTGGCGGTCGGCGTCCCACCGATGCTGCGCATGCATGGCGACCTCCTGCCGATCAAGTTCCGCAACCTCGGCGACACCGAGCTCGAGGGCTACATCACCGAGGTGCTCACGCAGACCCAGATCGCCCAGCTGCGCAGCGGCAACGACCTCGATTTCTCGTACGTTTCCACCGACGGCGGACGATTCCGCGTGAACGTGTTCCGCAAGGAGACCGGAATCGGCGCCGCGTTCCGCTCGATCCCGACCACGATGCCGAGCATCGAGCAGCTCGGGCTGCCGCCGATCGTGCGCAAGCTCTGCGACCAACACCAGGGGATGATCCTCGTCACCGGGTCGACCGGCGCCGGCAAGTCGACCACGCTCGCGTCGATGATCGACTACCTGAACTCGACCCGCGCACTGAACATCATCAGCCTCGAGGATCCGATCGAGTTCGTGCACCGGAGCAAGTCGAGCCAGGTGATCCAGCGGGAACTCGGGACCCATCTGCCGACCTTCGCCGAGGGCGTGCGGGCCGCGATGCGCGAGGACCCGGACGTGATCCTGGTCGGCGAGCTGCGCGACGCCGAGACGATCTCGATGGCGATGACCGCTGCCGAGACCGGACATCTCGTGCTCGGCACGCTGCACACGACCAGCGCGACCAAGACGATCGATCGGATGATCGACGCCCTGCCGATCGACGAACGGGAGCAGACGAAGAGCTTCCTGTCGCAGAGCCTGATCGCGGTGATCACGCAGATCCTCGTGAAGACGCCGGACCAGCGGGCGCGGCGCGCGATCTGCGAGGTCATGGTCGTCACGAAGGCGATCGCGAAGCTGATCATGACCGACCAGACCCACCAGATCCCGAGCCAGCTGCAGATGGGCAAGGACTACGGGATGCAGCTGATGGACCAGGCGCTGCTCGCGGCGATCAACGCGAAGGAAGTCGACCCCGACGACGCGTACGGCTACGCGCTCGACAAGCGGCAGTTCCAGCGATTCGCGACCGACGCGGTCGCGACCGCGAAGACCGATCCGGCGGCGAGTCTCTGAGGCGTCCATGGCCGCGATCGACGCCTACCTGACCCGCGTGCTCCAGCAGAACGGCTCGGACCTGCACTTCATCGCGGGCGATCCGCCGCGGATCCGCCTCTACGGCGACCTGCAGACCCTCGAAGCGAAGCCGCTCGACCAGGAATTCGTCAAGAAGGCCCTGGTCGAGATCATGCCGAAGATCGCATTGCAGCGCTTCGAGTCGAAGGACGGCACCGATTTCGCGTATTCGATACCTGGCGTCGCCCGCTTCCGCGTGAACGTGATGCGTCAACTGAACGGGATGGGGGGCGTGTTCCGAGCGATCCCCTCGACCGCGCGCACCATGGACGAGCTCGGACTCCCCGCGGCGGTACGCGCGCTCACTCAGGCGAACAACGGCCTGATCCTCGTGACCGGCAAGACCGGCTCCGGCAAGTCGACCACGCTCGCGGCGATGATCGACGACGTGAACACGAACACGAAGGGGCACATCCTCACGATCGAGGATCCGATCGAGTTCGTGCACTCGCGCAAGAACTGTTTGATCAGCCAGCGCGAGATCGGCGTCCACGCGCCGTCGTTCGCGTCGGCGCTGCACTCGGCCCTGCGCGAGGACCCCGACGTGATCCTGGTCGGCGAGTTGCGCGATCTGGAGACGATGAGCATCGCGGTGACCGCGGCCGAGATGGGGATCCTCGTGATGGGGACGCTGCACACGAACGGCGCGGCGGCGACCGTCGACCGCATGGTCAACGTGTTTCCGGCGGACAAGCAGCCGCACGTGCGCACGATGCTCTCGACGAGCCTGCGCGGCGTCGTGTCCCAGCAGTTGATACCGCGCGTCGACCGGCAGGGGCGGGTCGCGGCGCTCGAGATCCTGATCAACACGCCGGCGGTCGCGAACCTGATCCGCCAGGGCAAGATGGATCAGCTGGAGAACGCGATGCAGAGCGGCAGCCAGTTCGGGATGCGCACGATGGACTCGGCGATCCAGCAACTGCTCGCCGAGCGCGCGATCAGTGGCCAGGACGCCTACCGCAAGGCGATCAACAAGTCGAAGTTCGAGCAGTACCGGGACGCGTCCTAGCCGTCGCCTGACGCGGCCCGGCCGTCCCGGGACGGGTCCTGGGGGCGGCGGCGGCAGGCGCCGACGCGCCCCGCTCGAGCCGATGCGCCGGTGCGCATGGCATAATCGGCGGCCATGACCGCGAAACGCCGAATCCTCGTCACGAGCGCCCTGCCCTACGCGAACGGTCCGATCCACCTCGGCTACGTGCTCGAGGCGGTGCAGACCGACGTGTGGGCCCGATTCCAACGCCTGCGTGGCCACGAGTGCTACTACGTGTGCGCCGACGACACGCATGGCACGCCGATCATGCTGAAGGCGCAGGCCGAAGGGATCGCGCCGGAGCGCATGATCGCCGACGTCCACGCCGAGCACTCGCGCGACCTCGCCGGGATGCTGATCTCGCTCGATCATTTCGGGTCGACGCACTCGGCCGCGAACGAGGCGGTATGCCGGCGGATGTACCTCGGCTTGCGCGAACGCGGCTTCATCGAGCGTCGCACGATCCGGCAGGCCTACGACGCGAGCGCCAACCTCTTCCTGCCGGACCGGTACGTGAAGGGCACCTGCCCGAACTGCGGGGCGGCCGATCAGTACGGGGACAGCTGCGAGGTCTGCGGCGCGACCTATTCGCCGTCGGACCTGAAGGACGCGGTCTCGGTGATCAGCGGGACGCCGCCGGTCGAGCGGGATTCCGAGCATTACTTCTTCAAGCTCAGTGCGTTCGAGGATCGCCTGAAGGCATGGATGGCCGGCGGCGCGGTCCAGCGCAGCGTCGCGCACAAGCTCGAGGAATGGTTCTCGCAGGGTCTCAAGGACTGGGACATCTCGCGCGACGAGCCGTATTTCGGGTTCGAGATCCCGGACGCCCCGCGCAAGTACTTCTACGTCTGGTTCGACGCGCCGATCGGCTATCTCGGCAGCTTCACCGAGCTGTGCGCCCGCACCGGCCTCGAGTTCCAGGACTTCTTCGCGACCGACTCGGGCGCCGAGCTGCATCATTTCATCGGCAAGGACATCCTGTACTTCCACGCGTTGTTCTGGCCCGCGGTGCTCGAAGGCTCCGGCCAGCGCCGGCCGACCAGCGTGCATGCCCACGGTTTCGTGACGATCAACGGCCAGAAGATGTCGAAGTCCCGCGGGACCTTCATCACCGCGCGACGTTATCTCGACCTCTTTCCCGCCGAGTACCTGCGCTACTACTTCGCGGCGAAGCTCGGCGACGGGCTCGACGACGTCGACTTCAACCTCGAGGAATTCGCGTCGCGCGTGAACGCCGATCTCGTGGGCAAGCTCGTGAACATCGCGAGCCGCTGCGCCGGGTTCATCCACCGGTCGGCGGGCGGGACGCTCGCCGAATCGCTGCCGGAGCCGGCGCTGTTCGCCGAGTTCACCGCGTGCGGCGCGCCGATCGCCGATGCCTACGAGAACCGCGACTACGCGGGGGCGATTCGCCAGATCATGGCGCTCGCCGACCGCGCGAACCAGTACATCGACCAGCGCAAGCCCTGGCTGATCGCGAAGCGCGCGGACGGCGCCGACGAGGCCCGCGCGGTGTGCACGCAGGGCCTGAACCTGTTCCGCACGCTGATGATCTACCTGAAGCCGGTGCTGCCGGAGATGGCGGCGAAAGCCGAGCGGTTCCTGCGCGACGCGGCCTGGCGCTGGGACGATGCGGCGACCGCGCTGCTCGACCGTCCGATCGGCGCCTACGAGCCGCTCGCGACCCGGCTCGATCCGGCGGCAGTCGCCCAGCTGGTCGAATCGCAATCGCCGACGACGACCGCGGCGGCCGCTCCACGGGCCGCGCCACAGGGCGCGACGCCGGCGGCGACCCGGCCTGCCGCCG
>JAGWPU010000104.1 GCA_028870355.1 Gammaproteobacteria bacterium
GGCACAACGCAGGACGCCGATCGCAAGCGATCGGCGTCCTGGCTTGATTGGTGGGCCGTGAAGGATTCGAACCTTCGACCAATTGATTAAGAGTCAACTGCTCTACCAACTGAGCTAACGGCCCATGAACTGATTTGCAGCTCGTGACTGGGTCTGAAACTGGGGTGGGTGATGGGATTCGAACCCACGACAACCGGAATCACAATCCGGGACTCTAACCAACTGAGCTACACCCACCATAAATCCTCTAACTGGTGCGCCCGACAGGACTCGAACCTGCAACCCTCGGCTTAGAAGGCCGATGCTCTATCCGGTTGAGCTACAGGCGCAGGCAACGCCGGCAAAGCGCATCGCTGGTCGGGGCAGAGGGATTCGAACCCCCGACTTTTGCGTCCCAAACGCAACGCTCTACCAGACTGAGCTATACCCCGCAACAAACCTTCAAACACTTCAAGTCATCGAAGCCTTCAAATGTTACGGGTGACTCCGCACTCAGTCAATCCGTATCGAAGCACACCTTGATCCCGAATCACCTGCTTTCGCGGAGACGACGCATCCTCGCCGCTCGCCGTGAAAACAAAACGGGGCGCAAGCACCCCGTCTCACCGAATAAAAATGGTGCGCCCGGAGAGATTCGAACTCCCGACCACCTAGTTCGTAGCCAGGTACTCTATCCAACTGAGCTACGGGCGCACTGCAAAAAATCCGCTTCGCCGCTTCGATGCGTGAACACCGGCCCGGTGAAGCAAGAGACGGAATTATTCAGACTCCGCCCTCATGCGTCAACTCTTTTCGTCAAAAAAATTTCCGGCAGATGCCGTCGCACGGCGCAAACACGGCGTGGCGCATGGCTTCGTCGCGAACGGGCGACCGGCATCGCGCAGCGGTGCCGGATCGAGTCCGGAAATGCGCATGAAGTCAGCTGCGGCGCCGCGGATCCCAGCAACGCCGCACTAGCCTGTCGGGCCACCGCTGCGGCTCTGCGCCGCCGGCCCGCCGACCTTCCCCACCGTCGAACCGGCGTCGCCCTTCGGCGGCGGCGGTGGCGGGCTCGCGCCCGCCGCGGCACTCTTGGTCCACTCAGCCGGAGGCCCGGGTATGCGCCCGGCCATGATGTCGTCGATCTGGTGCGCGTCGATCGTCTCGTACTGCAGCAATGCGTCGGCCATGGCATGCAGCTTGTCGAGGTTGGCGGTCAGCAGCTCCTTGCTGCGCGCAAAGGCACGATCGAGAATGCCGCGCACCACCTCGTCGATCTTGCTGGCGGTCTCGTTGGAGATGCTCTTGTGCTGGGTCACCGAGCGCCCCAGGAACACTTCATCCTCATCCTCGCCGTAGGTGATCGGCCCGAGCTCGTCGGACAAGCCCCATTTGGTCGCCATGTTGCGCGCCATCTTGGTGGCGCGTTCGATGTCGTTGGAGGCGCCGGTGGTGACCTTGTCGGCGCCGAAAATCAGTTCCTCGGCCACCCGGCCGCCATACAGCGAACACAATTGCGACTGGATCGCCACGCGATTGATGCTGTATTTGTCGCCCTCCGGCAAATACATGGTGACGCCCAGCGCGCGGCCGCGCGGGATGATCGTCACCTTGTAGACCGGATCGTGCTCGGGCACCAGGCGGCCGACGATGGCGTGGCCGGCCTCGTGGTAGGCGGTGAGCTTCTTCTCGTCCTCGCTCATCGCCATCGAGCGTCGTTCGGCACCCATCAGGATCTTGTCGCGCGCATTGTCCAGGTGACTCATGCGGACTTCGCGGGCGTTCTCGCGCGCGGCGAACAGCGCCGCCTCGTTGACCAGATTGGCCAGGTCGGCGCCGGAGAAGCCCGGCGTGCCGCGCGCGATGGTCATGGCATCCACGTCGCTGGCGATCGGCACCTTGCGCATGTGCACCTTGAGGATCTGTTCGCGGCCGCGCACGTCGGGCAGGCCCACCACGACCTGGCGGTCGAAGCGGCCCGGCCGCAGCAGCGCCGGGTCCAGCACGTCGGGACGGTTGGTCGCGGCGATCACGATGACGCCTTCGGTGCCCTCGAAACCGTCCATTTCGACCAACAGCTGATTGAGCGTCTGCTCGCGTTCGTCGTGACCGCCGCCCAGGCCGGCGCCGCGATGGCGGCCGACCGCATCGATCTCGTCGATGAAGATGATGCACGGCGCGTGCTTCTTGGCCTGCTCGAACATGTCGCGCACCCGCGAAGCGCCGACGCCGACGAACATCTCGACGAAGTCCGATCCGGAGATCGTGAAGAACGGCACCTTGGCTTCACCCGCGATCGCCCGTGCGAGCAGGGTCTTGCCGGTACCCGGCGATCCGACCATCAGCACGCCTTTCGGGATCTTGCCGCCGAGCTTCTGGAATTTGCCGGGATCCTTGAGGAAATCGACGATCTCGACGACCTCCTGCTTCGCCTCCTCGACGCCCGCGACGTCGGCGAAGGTCACGTTGACCTGGTCTTCGCCGAGGAGCCTCGCCCGACTCTTGCCGAACGACATCGCGCCGCGCCCGCCGGACGCTCCCTGCATCTGGCGCATGAAATACGCCCAGAACCCGATCAGCAGCAGGATCGGGAACGCGGAAATCGCGAGCTGCGCGAGCATGGACTGCTGTTTCGGCGGCTGGCCGCGGAATTTCACGCCCTGCGATTCCAGCAAGCCGAGGAGCGCGGCGTTGTTGGTCGCCGGATCGTAGGTCACGAACGGCTCGCCGGAGCGGCGCTTGCCCTCGATCACCTCGCCGCGGATCGTGACCGACTGCACGTTGTTGCTCTTCACGTCGGTCAGGAACTGCGAATAATCGATCGTCGCCGGCGCGCCCGAATGCACACCGAACTGGCTGAAGATCACCAGCAAGATGACGGCGAGGAATACCCAGAGCAGGATCTGTTTGGTCAAATCGTTCAAGTGTCACCCTCGAGCGCGGTACCCGGTACGACCCCGGGGCCGTCCGAACGTTCAAAAAACGACGTTACACCATCCGAAACTGGCGCGCCAATAAGTAGATCTCGGAACTGCGGGCGCGCGAGGCCTTCGGTTTCAGCGTGACGACCCGCGTGAAATGCCGCCGCAGTTCGCGCAACAGCGCATCGAACCCTTCCCCCTGGAACGTCTTGACCAGCAAGTCGCCTCCCGGCGCCAGGACCCGCTGCGCGAAGTCGAGCGCCAGTTCCGCCAGGGCGATCGAGCGCGGCTGGTCGACCGCGTCGATCCCTGACATGTTGGGGGCCATGTCCGACAAAACAAGGTCGACCCGCGGGGTCCCGAGATGCTCGAGAATCTGCTGAAACACCGCGTCGTCGCGAAAATCCCCCTGGATGAACTCCACGCCCGCGATCGCGTCCATTGGCAGGATGTCGGTCGCGACCAGGCGGCCGGAGGGGCCGAGGATCTTCGCGGCGAACTGGCTCCAGCCGCCGGGCGCGGCGCCGAGGTCGACGCAATGCATCCCCGGTCGCAGCAGGCGCTCGCGCCGCTGGATCTCCTCGAGCTTGTACACCGCGCGCGACCGCCAGCCCTCGCGCTGGGCGCGCTTCACGAACTCGTCGCTCGCGTGCTCGGCGAGCCAGCGAGCGCTGCTCTTGCTGCGTTTCGTCATCGCCCCGGTCCCGATGTCCTTATACTGCGCGAATGAGTCTCACCGAACGTCAACGCAAGCACCTGCGCCGCCTCGCTCATCCGCTCTCGCCGATCGTGATCGTCGGCGCCGCCGGCCCGAGCGACGCGGTCGCGCGGGAACTCGACCGCGCGCTCACCGATCACGAACTCGTGAAGGTCAGCGCGCGGCTCGGCGACCGCACGCGCCGCGACGAGGCGCTGCGGGATCTCGCGTCGCGGACCGCGAGCGAACTGGTGCAGCGCATCGGCAACGTCGGCGTGTTCTATCGGCGGCGGGCCGGCCTAGCGAAGATCGTCGTTCCAGACGAGTAGCAGACCGGCCGCGCAGGCCGAGGCGTAGACGATCGCCGCGATGCCGTGCCATGCGCCGAAGGTGAGGCCGTAGGCGAGATGGTGCAGCCTCGCCGCCTCCATCCGCGGACGCAACACCCACTCGTTCACACTGAGCAGCGCCGCGGCGAGATACAGCCAGTGGAAGCGGGCACGCCCGGGCAGCGCGAGCGCGAACAACGCGACCGCAATGCACAAATAGGTTTCGATGCGGAACATGTGGCCCGCCAGCAACCCCGCCAGCGCGCGGTTCGGCTGCGCGAGGAACAGCGTGGGCGCGACCCACGCGGCGAGCGACCACATCCCGCCGAGCGTGAAGACCAGGAACACCCGCAAGAGATCGCGCGCCCGGCTCACACGTAGCGCACCGAGACGATCTCGTAGCTGCGCGTGCCGCCCGGCGCGGTCACGTCGACCACGTCGCCCTCGGACTTTCCGATCAGCGCGCGCGCGATCGGCGAGGACACCGAGAGGAGCCCTTGCTTGATGTCCGCCTCGTCGTCGCCGACGAGCTGATAGCGCACCGGCGAACCGCCGTTCTGATCCTCGAGCTCGACCGTCGCGCCGAACACCACGCGCCCGCTCGCGGGAAGCGTGGTCACGTCGATGATCTCGGCGTTCGAGAGCCGATGCTCGATTTCCTGGATCCGGCCTTCGATGAAGCTCTGCTGTTCGCGCGCCGCATGGTATTCGGCGTTCTCGCTGAGATCGCCGTGCGAACGCGCTTCCGCGATCGCCTTGATCACGGTCGGCCGATCCTCGGTCTTCAGCCGCTTGAGTTCCTCGCGCAGCCGGGTCGCGCCCCGCAACGTCATCGGAGTTCGCTTCACGCGAGCAATTCCTTGTGCAGATCCTGTAGCCGGTTCACCGCGATGTCGCCGAGGTGGTCGAGCGCGTCGCAGGTCGCCCGGCCCGCGGCGACGGTCGTGTAGTACGTCACCCGACGCGCGACGGCCTCCCGTCGGATCGAGCGCGACTCGCGCACGGCTTGCTTGCCCTCGGTCGTGTTCACGATCAACGCGATCTCGTCGTTCTTGATCATGTCGACGACGTGCGGGCGGCCTTCGCGGACCTTGTTGACCCGCCGGCACATGATGCCAGAGTCGAGCAGGACCTGCGCGGTTCCGCCGGTCGCGGCGATCTCGAATCCCCGATCGATCAGCATCCGCGCGAGCTCGACGGCCGCGGGCTTGTCACGGTCGCGCACGCTGATGAAGCACAGCCCGCGCGTCGGCAGCACGACGCCGGAGGCGGCCTGGGCCTTCGCATAGGCTTCGCCGAACGAGTGACCCGTTCCCATCACCTCGCCGGTCGACTTCATCTCGGGTCCGAGGATCGGATCGGCGTCCGGGAACTTCACGAACGGGAAGACCGATTCCTTGACCGAGTAGTACGCGGGAATGCGCTCCTCGGTGTGCCCCTGGGCGAGGAGCGAACGCCCGGTCATCACCCGTGCCGCGATCTTCGCGAGTGGCACGCCGGTCGCCTTCGAGACGAACGGGACCGTGCGCGAGGCGCGCGGATTGACCTCGAGGATGTAGATCACGCCGCCCTGGATCGCGAACTGGATGTTCATCAGGCCGACGACGTTCAAGGCCTTCGCGAGCTTGCGCGTCTGCGCGCGCAACTCCTCCTGGACCTCGGCGGACAGGCCGTTCGGCGGCAGCGAACAGCTCGAATCGCCGGAGTGCACCCCGGCCTGCTCGATGTGCTCCATGATGCCGCCGATCAGCACGTTCTCCCCGTCGGCGATCGCGTCGACATCGACCTCGACCGCGAGGTCGAGGAACCGATCGATCAGTACCGGGCTCGAGTTGGAGACCTTCACCGCGTCGGTGATGTACTGGCGCAGATCGTCCTCGTTGAACACGATCTCCATCGCACGGCCGCCGAGCACGTAACTCGGCCGCACGACCAGCGGGAAGCCGACCTCCCGCGCCATCTGCACCGCCTGTTCCTCGTTGCGCGCGGTCGCGTTGGCCGGCTGCTTGAGCTTGAGCTGCGCGACGAGCTTCTGGAAGCGCTCGCGATCCTCGGCGACGTCGATGCTGTCGGGGGTCGTGCCGATGATCGGTCCGCCGGCGGCGGCGATCGCCCGCGAGAGCTTCAGCGGCGTCTGGCCGCCGTACTGCACGATCACGCCCTCCGGCTTCTCCTTCTCGATGATCTCCATCACGTCTTCGAACGTCAACGGCTCGAAGTACAGACGATCCGAGGTGTCGTAGTCCGTCGACACGGTCTCGGGGTTGCAGTTGACCATGATCGTCTCGAAACCGTCCTCGCGCAGCGCGAGCGCAGCGTGCACGCAGCAGTAATCGAACTCGATCCCCTGGCCGATGCGGTTGGGGCCGCCGCCGAGGATCACGATCTTGCGCCGGTCGGTCGGATCCGCCTCGCACTCTTCTTCGTAGGTCGAGTAGAGGTACGCGGTCGAGGTCGCGAACTCGGCCGCACAGGTGTCCACCCGCTTGTACACCGGGTGTATCCCGAGCTTGCGACGTCGCCCGCGCACCGCGGCGGCGTCGCGATCGACCAGGGCCCCGATCCGCGCGTCGGAGAACCCCTTGCGCTTCAGCGCCCTCAGGCGAACCGCGCCGAGCGACTCGAACCCTTCCTCGCGCAGCCGCCCCTCCTCGCGCAGCAGGTCCTCGATCTGCGCGAGGAACCACGGATCGATCCCGGTCGCCTCGAACACCTGGGCCCGCGACCAGCCCGCGCGCAATGCATCGGCGACGTACAGCAGCCGGGTCGGACCCGGCCAGCGCAGCTCATACGCGAGCTGCGTCGCGGCCTCCTCCGACAGGGGTTGCCGCAGCTGCTCGTCGAAGCCGTCGAAGCCGGTCTCGAGGCTGCGCAGCGCCTTCTGCACCGACTCCTGGAAGGTCCGGCCGATCGCCATCGCTTCACCGACCGATTTCATCTGCGTCGTCAAGCGGGTGTTGGAGCCCGGGAACTTCTCGAACGTGAACCGCGGGATCTTGGTCACGACGTAATCGATCGCCGGCTCGAACGACGCCGGTGTCGCGCCGCCGGTGATCTCGTTGCGCAGCTCGTCGAGCGTGTAGCCGACGGCGAGCTTCGCGGCGATCTTCGCGATCGGAAAGCCGGTCGCCTTCGAGGCGAGCGCCGAGGACCGCGACACCCGCGGATTCATCTCGATCACGACGACCCGTCCGTCGTCCGGGTTGACCGCGAACTGCACGTTCGATCCGCCGGTGTCGACGCCGATCTTGCGCAGGACCGCGATCGAGGCATCGCGCAGCCGCTGCGACTCCTTGTCGGTGAGCGTCTGCGCGGGCGCGACCGTGATCGAATCCCCGGTATGCACCCCCATCGGATCGAGGTTCTCGATCGAACAGACGATGATGCAGTTGTCGTTTCGGTCCCGCACGACCTCCATCTCGTACTCTTTCCAGCCGAGCACCGACTCCTCGAGGAGCACCTCGTTGGTCGGCGAGGCGTCGAGCCCGCGCGCGACGATCGTCTCGAACTCTTCCCGGTTGTAGGCGATCCCGCCGCCGCTGCCACCGAGGGTGAACGACGGGCGGATCACGGTCGGGTAGCCGATCTCCGCCTGCACCGCGAGCGCCTCCTCCATGCTGTGGGCGATGCGCGCCCGCGGGGTCGCGAGCCCGATCTCGGTCATCGCCCGCCGGAACAGCTCCCGATCCTCGGCCATGTCGATCGAGCGCTTGGTCGCGCCGATCATTTCGACGCCGAACCGCTCGAGCACGCCCTCGCGGGCGAGGTCGAGCGCCGTGTTGAGCGCGGTCTGCCCACCCATCGTCGGCAACAGCGCCGCGGGACGCTCCTTCTCGATAATTCGGGCGATCGTGCGCCAGTTCACCGGTTCGATGTAGACCGAGTCCGCCATCTCCGGGTCGGTCATGATCGTCGCGGGATTCGAGTTGACGAGAATGACTCGGAATCCCTCTTGTTTCAATGCTTTACAGGCCTGAGCTCCAGAATAGTCGAACTCACAGGCCTGACCGATCACGATCGGCCCCGCACCGATGATCAGGATGCTGTCGATGTCGGTTCGCTTCGGCACGCGCGTCAGGTCCCCGCGATCTGCGACTTCGAGGAAGATCTAGCTTTAGAATTACTTTGTAACCTATTGATCATAAGATGAATAAAATGCTCAAAAAGCGGACGCATGTCGTGGGGGCCGGGGCTCGCCTCGGGATGCCCCTGGAAGCTGAACGCCGGTCGCTCCGTGTGCGCGATCCCCTGCAACGACCCGTCGAACAACGATCGATGGGTCGCGCGCAGCTCACCAGGCAGACTGCTCTCGTCGACGGCAAAACCGTGATTCTGGCTCGAGATGAACACCCGTCCCGACTCGAGCTCCTGGACCGGGTGGTTCGCACCATGGTGACCGAACTTCATCTTCAAGGTCTTGGCGCCGCACGCCAGCCCGAGGAGTTGGTGTCCGAGGCAGATGCCGAAGATCGGAATGTCGGTCTGCAGGTACTCCCGGATCGCGCGAATCGCGTAATCACAGGGCTCGGGATCGCCGGGGCCATTGGATAAGAAAATACCATCAGGATTCATCTCAAGCACTTGATCTGACGGCGTTTGTGCCGGCACGACCGTCACCCGGCAGCCGTGCTCCGCGAGCAAGCGCAGGATATTGCGCTTGATCCCGAAATCGTAGGCGACCACGTGCAGGCGGTTCTGCGGACGCGGCGGACGCGGATCCGTCCGCCAGATCATCCCATCGTTCCATTGATAGTTGCGGCGGGTCGACACGACCTTCGCAAGATCCATCCCCTTGAGGCCGGGGAACTTGCGCGCCGCGCGGATCGCGTCGGCCTCGTCGATGTTCTCCCCGGTCATGATGCACCCGGCCTGGGCGCCACGCTCGCGCAGCCGTCGCGTGAGCATGCGGGTGTCGATCTCGGCGATCGCAACGACCTTGGAACGGATCAGGAAATCGCCGAGCGACTCGGTCGCGCGCCAGTTCGAGTGCAGTACCGGCAGGTCGCGGATCACGAGACCGGCCGCGAAGATCGCGGAGGACTCGAGATCCTCGGGCGTCGTGCCGGTGTTGCCGACGTGCGGATACGTCAGGGTGACGATCTGACGGCAATAGGACGGATCGGTGAGGATCTCTTGATAGCCCGTCATCGCCGTGTTGAACACCACCTCGCCGGTCGTATTCCCCCTTGCTCCGACGGAAATGCCACGGAAAACGGTGCCATCTTCGAGAGCAAGCACGGCTGGCGTCGTCACTCCGGTGTCCTCGCTTCGCGCGGCAGGCACGCGCAGATGTGCGAAGCGGGAGGTGCTCGCTTGGAGCCGCCTCCCGCTTCTTGATTTCGGTTCGAGCCCATGGATACCGGGCGCGAATATTAGCGGCGCCGGCCTCGCATGTCCATGCCCGGCGCTTGCAGGCGCCCGCCCCTCAAAGGCCGAGCACGTCCTGCATTCGATAGAACCCCGGCGCGCGGCCGACGATCCACGCCGCCGCCCGCAGTGCACCGCGTGCGAAGATCATCCGATCGGTCGCGCGGTGCGTGAGTTCGATCCGCTCCCCGTCGCCCGCGAACAGCACCGTGTGCTCACCGACGACGTCGCCGCCGCGCACCACCGCGAATCCGATCGCGCCGGCGCGGCGCGGACCGACGTCGCCGTGCCGGTCGAACTCGGCGTGCACGGCGAGCGGCTCGCCCCTCGCCGCCGCGACCGCCTCGCCGAGCCGGATCGCGGTTCCCGATGGCGCATCGCGCTTCGCCCGATGATGGGCTTCGAGGATCTCGACGTCGAACGCATCGCCCAAGCTGCGCGCCGCGATCGCCGTGAGCCGCTCGAGCAGGTTCACGCCGATGCTCGTGTTCGGTGCGACCAGCAGCGCGATCCGCGCCGCCGCTTCGCGCAGGACCTCGACCGTCCCCGGGTCGAGCCCCGTCGTGCCGACGACGAGCGGCACGCCCGCCGCCGCGCAGGCGGCGGCATGCCCGGCAACCGCCGGCGCCGCGCTGAAATCGAGCGCGACCGCCACGCCGGCGAGCGCCGCCGCCGCATCGGCGCTCACCCGAACGCCACAGGGCGGCCCATCGAGCACGGCGTCACGGCCGAGACTTGCGCTGTGTTCGGAAGCGACGGCGCCTGCGAGCGCGAACTCCCCGCCTTCGCGCACCGCCCGCAGCACCGCCTGGCCCATGCGCCCGGTGACGCCGAATACGGTCAGCCGATGCATCGCGCGCGCCTAGTGAAGCGCACCGGTGAAGAACTTCTTCACGCCGTCGAAGAACGATTTCTCCCGCGGCTTCTGGCTGCCGTGCTGCAAGGACGCCTCGAAGCGCCGCAACAGGTCCTTCTGTTCGTGGTTCAGATCGACCGGCGTCTCGACGACCACCCGGCAATACAGATCCCCGGTCGCCCCGCCGCGCACCGGCGTCACCCCCTTCGAGCGCAGCCGGAACACGCGCCCGGACTGCGTTTCCGCGGGAATCTTCAGCACGACGTCCGTATCGAGCGTCGGCACGCTGACCGACCCGCCGAGCGCCGCGGTGGTGAAGCTGACCGGCACCTCGCAGGACAGATTGTTCCCGTCGCGCTGGAAGATCGGGTGTTCGCGAACGTGGACCTCGACGTACAGGTCCCCCGAGGGACCGCCGTTGCGCCCCGCCTCGCCTTCGCCGCTCAAACGGATCCGATCCCCCGAATCGACGCCGGCCGGGATCTTCACCGCGAGGGTCTTCTCCTCGCGAACCCGCCCCTGGCCGAAACAGCTGTCGCAGGGATTGGACACGATCTTGCCTCGCCCCTTGCAGCGCGGGCACGGTTGCTGGATCGTGAACATGCCCTGCTGGACGCGTACCTGGCCGTGCCCGCCGCAGGTATCGCAGGTCTTCGGCTGCGAACCCTTGGCGGCACCGCTTCCGCCGCAACTGTGGCATTCGACGAGCGCCGGGATCCGGATCGTCGTCTCCGTCCCGAAAACGGCCTGCTCCAGATCGAGTTCGAGTTCGTAGCGAAGATCGGCACCCCGGAATACCTGCGAGCGGCCGCGCTGACCGCCGGAGAAGATGTCGCCGAACATCTCCCCGAAGATGTCGCCGAACACGTCGCCGACCCCGCCGAAGCCACCCGAGCCGCCGTGGCCCGGATTCAGTCCGGCGTGACCGAACTGGTCGTAGGTCGCCCGCTTCTGCGGATCGGCGAGGATCTCGTAGGCTTCCTTCGCCTCCTTGAATTTGTGCTCGGCCTGCGGATCGTTCGGATTGCGATCCGGGTGATACTTCATCGCGAAGCGTCGATAGGCCTTCTTGATCTCGGCCTCGGTCGCGGTCCGCGATACTTCGAGGATCTGGTAGTAATCCTGCTTCGCCATCACTCACCCACGAAAATATCGCCGCCGGCGCATCGGCGCCGGCGGCTCACCTGGAGATCCGCCTCGTGCGGATCCTCAGGCCTTCTTGCGGTCGTTGTCCTTGACTTCCTCGAACTCCGCGTCGAGCACGTCGTCCTTCTTCGCGTCGGCCCCGCCGGCGGTCCCGCCGCCCGCGGCCTGCTCGTGGCTCTTCTGCAGGATCGAGACCGAGACCTGCTCGAGCGCCTGAGTCCTGCGCTCGATCTCCTCCCGGTCGTCGCCGGCCATCGCGGTCTTCACCGCCGCGATCGCATCGTTCGCCGGTCGCTTCTCGTCCTCGCTGAGCTTGTCCCCGGCATCGCGGACCGCTTTTTCGACCGCATGCACGGTCGCGTCCGCCTTGTTGCGCGCAGCGACCAGTTCGCGGAACTTCTTGTCCTCTTCCGCGTGGGCCTCCGCCTCCGAGATCATTCGCTTGATCTCGGACTCGGACAAACCGCTCGACGCCTTGATCACGATACGCTGTTCCTTGCCGGTCTTCACGTCCTTAGCCGACACGTTCAGGATTCCGTTCGCATCGATGTCGAACGTGACTTCGATCTGCGGCATCCCGCGCGGCTGCGGCGGGATGTCGGTGAGGTCGAAGCGGCCGAGCGATTTGTTGTCGACCGAGCGCTCGCGTTCGCCCTGCAGCACGTGGATCGTCACGCCGGTCTGATTGTCGTCGGCGGTCGAGAACGTCTGAGTCGCCTTCGTCGGGATCGTCGTGTTCTTCTCGATGACCTTGGTCATCACGCCGCCGAGCGTCTCGATGCCGAGGGACAGCGGCGTCACGTCGAGGAGCAACACGTCCTTCACGTCGCCCGCGAGCACGCCGCCCTGGATCGCGGCGCCGACCGCGACCGCCTCGTCCGGGTTCACGTCCTTGCGCGGCTCCTTGCCGAAGAGATCCTTCACCGCCTTCTGCACGAGCGGCATGCGCGTCTGACCGCCGACCAGGATCACCTCGCTGATCTCGCCGATCGACAGGCCCGCATCCTTCAGCGCCGTCCGGCACGGTCCGATCGTCTTCTGCACGAGGTCCTCGACCAGCGACTCGAGCTTCGCGCGGGTCAGCTTCAGGTTCAGGTGCTTCGGTCCCGACTGGTCCGCGGTGATGTACGGCAGGTTGATCTCGGTCTGCTGGCTCGAGGACAGCTCGATCTTTGCCTTCTCGGCCGCTTCCTTCAGCCGCTGCATCGCGAGCGGATCTCGGCGCACGTCGATACCGCTCTCCTTCTTGAATTCGTCGGCGATGTAATTGATCACGCGCAGGTCGAAGTCCTCGCCGCCGAGGAACGTATCGCCGTTCGTCGACAGCACCTCGAACTGCCGTTCGCCGTCGACCTCGGCGATCTCGATCACCGAGATGTCGAACGTACCGCCGCCGAGGTCGTACACCGCGATCTTGCGGTCCCCGCCGGTCTTGTCGAGCCCGTAGGCGAGCGCCGCCGCGGTCGGCTCGTTGATGATCCGCTTGACGTTCAGGCCCGCGATCCGGCCGGCGTCCTTCGTCGCCTGACGCTGCGAGTCGTTGAAGTAGGCCGGCACCGTGATCACTGCATCGGTGACGGTCTCGCCGAGGTAGTCCTCGGCCGTCTTCTTCATCTTCATCAGCACGCGCGCGGAGACCTCCGGCGGCGCCATCTTCTTGCCCTGGGCCTCGACCCAGGCATCGCCGTTGTCCGCCTTCACGACGGTGTAGGACACCATGCTCATGTCCTTCTTCACGACGTCGTCGGTGAACTTGCGGCCGATCAGGCGCTTCACCGCGGCCAGCGTGTTCTGGGGATTGGTGACCCCCTGGCGCTTGGCCGATTGCCCGACGAGCACTTCTCCGTCCTTCGTGAAGGCGACGATCGACGGCGTCGTCCGGTCACCCTCGCTGTTCTCGATGACCTTCGGCTTGCCTGCCTCCATGATCGCGACGCAGGAATTGGTCGTGCCGAGATCGATGCCAATCAATTTCGCCATGTTGTAACCCTCTCGAAGAATGCGGATGTCTGCGGCCTGACTTGGGGATTTCGCCGCCTATTTCAATCCGGGCGCGTCAACCCGGTCGATGCCCGGTCGCGCCCGTCCCGGCACCGCGGCTGACGACGACCCGCGCCGGGCGCAACAGTCGGCCGTTCAGCGAATACCCCTTCTGGACGACCTCGAGCACGGTGTCCGGCGGGACCGCATCGCTGTCCCGCGCGACCATCGCTTCGTGCCAGGCCGGGTCGAATGACCGACCGGCCGGATCGATCACCTCGATCCCCGCCTTCTCGAACGCGCGATACAGCTGGCGCAAGGTCGCCTGGATGCCCTCCAGATGGGCGGAGGCGCCGCCGGCGGCCGCCGCGCTGGTCGCCGCCTCCAGCGCATCGGCGACGGTCACGAGATCCTGCGCGAATCGCTCCACCGCGAACTTGCGCGAATTCTCGAGTTCGCGCTCGGATCGCCTGCGGAAGTTCTCGATCTCCGCCACCGAACGCAGATAATGGTTCCAGTTCTCCTCGGCCTTGGCCTGGGCGGCGGCAAGCGCGGCATCGGTCGCGGCGGCGGCCGGCGTGGCGGACGGCGAATCGGCCGGAGCCTGCGCCTCGGATTGCTTGGGGTCGTTCACGGTCACCGGGTCCTCGCAATTGGATCGATCGGATGGGCACGCCCGGGAGGGACGCACCCCTACGTCGACGGATTGGGGACTATTTGCGGGAATTCAAGGCGGAGCCGAGGAGCTTCGCGGTCACGTCGACGATCGGGATCACGCGCTCGTAGGCCATCCGGGTCGGCCCGATGATCCCGAGCACGCCGATCACCCGGTTGTCGACCCGGTAGGGCGCGGCGACGACGCTGATGTCGTCGAGGATCCGGTAGCCCGACTCCTGGCCGATGAAGATCTGGATCCCCTCGCCGTGCAGGCACCCGTCCAGCAGGCGCAGGATCGCATGCTTCTCGTTGAACGCGTCGAACACGCGCCGCAGGCTCCCGACGTTCGACAGCTCGGCGAAGTCCAGCAGGTTCGTCTCGCCGGCGATCACGCACTCGACGTTCGGCGAGTCCGGCGGCTCGAACACCTTCTGAGCCATCTGGATCGCGTCGAGCATCAGGCGGTTCATGTGCTGCTGCGCGTCCTCGAGCTGCGCGACCAGTCGCGAGCGAACCTCGGCGAGCGTTCGGCCCGCGAAGGCCTCGTTCAGGTAGGTCGCCGCCCGGCGCAGTTCCTCGGCCGAGTACTGCCGGTCGAGGTGCACGATCCGGTTCTGCACCTCCCGGTCGTTCATCACCATGATCGCGAGCGCCCGCCGGTCGGACAACGCGATGAACTCGATCTGGGTGAGCGCGACGTAGCTCGGATTGGGCACCGTGACCACGCCCGCCATGTGGGTCACGTTCGAGAGCATCTGCGAAGCCGTCTGAACGAGCGAGCGCCCCGACGCCGCGTCCTTGACCAGGCGCCGCTCGATCTGTTCGACCGCGCCGCTTTCCGGCGGCTGCAGTTTCAGGAGCGTGTCGACGAAGAATCGATAGCCTTTCGGGGTCGGAATCCGCCCGGCCGAGGTGTGCGGCGACGCGACGAAACCGAGCGCCTCGAGGTCCGCCATCACGTTGCGGATCGTCGCCGATGACAGGTTCAGGCCCGAATCGCGCGACAGCGTCCGCGAGCCGACCGGCTGACCGTCGCGGATGTAGTTCTCGATCAGCGCCTTCAGCAGGACCTGGGCGCGATCGCTCAGCGCGTCCTCGCCTTCGTCCGGGGTGTTGCGTCCGATAGCCATCGCGCTTGAACGTAGCGACCCGCCCCTCCCGAAGTCAAGCCCGGCGATTGGCGGGGGATCGTCGCGCGTTTGCCGCGTGACCGCACCGCGTCGCCGTGCTACAACGAGGTTCGCTTATGCCGTACCCGTTCCAGTCCGTCGCGCTGGTTGGCAACGCCCGCGACATGCGCGTCGCCGACTGCATGCTGAACCTCGCCGAGCACCTCGGCCGGCGCGGCGTGCGGCTGCTCGTTGCGCCCGAGGTCGGCCTCGATTTCCCCGCGGGCCTCGTGTCGCGCTGCGCGCCGGACGGTTTCGCCGAGGGAGCGGACCTCATCATCGCGATCGGCGGTGACGGTACCCTGCTCTACGCGGCGAGCCTCGTCGCGACGCGGCCGGTCCCGCTGCTCGGGGTGAACCGCGGGCGACTCGGATTCCTGACGGACGTGAGCGCCGCGTCGATGCTCGAGGACGTCGATTCGGTCCTCGAAGGCCGCTACGTCGAGGATCGCCGGTCGCTCGCCGCCGCCCGTCTCGAGCGTGCCGACGGCACCGCAACGACCGCGCTCGCGCTCAATGACGTGGTCGTGAACAAGCGCGAGACCGGCCACTTGCTGGACTTCGAGACCTCGATCGACGGGCGGTTCGTGAACTCCCACGGCGGCGACGGGATCGTGGTCGCGACCGCGACCGGTTCGACCGCCTACGCGCTATCCTGCGGCGGCCCGATCATCGAACCCGATCTCGACGTCTGGGTGCTCGCGCCGATCAGCCCGCACACCTTGAGCGACC
>JAGWPU010000105.1 GCA_028870355.1 Gammaproteobacteria bacterium
GGACGCGGGCCCGGCCGGCGGGTCGGCGCACCCGCGGCGCGTGGCCTAGGCGGCGGCGTCGAGGCCACGCAGCAGCGGCTCCGCCTCGCGCAGCGACCGGTCGATCGTGTCGACCAGGCGGTCGATCTCGGCGTGCGAGACGATCAGCGGCGGGCACATCACGATGGTGTCGCGGATCGCGCGGACCATCAGGCCATTGCGGATGCACGCGTCCCGCACGATGGGCCCGGCATGGCCTTCCTCGCCACCGAACCGCCGGTTCGTGCCCTGGCGGGAGACGATCTCGACGGCGCCGATCAAGCCGAGCGAGCGCGCCTCGCCCACGAGGGGATTCGCGGCGAGCCGCTTCAGTGCGTTCGCGAGGTAAGGGCCCACGTCCTCGGCGACCCGCTCGACGAGGCGTTCGCGCGCGATGATCTCGAGATTTCGCAGGGCGACGGCCGCGGACACCGGGTGACCGGAATAGGTGTAGCCGTGGATGAACTCGCCGCCTCGCTCCTTCAGCAACTGCACGATCGGCGCGGCGACCGCGGTCGCCGAGATCGGCAGGTACCCGGAGGACAGGCCCTTCGCCATCGACACGATGTCGGGCTTCACCCCGAAGTGCTGGAACCCGAACCACCGCCCGAGTCGCCCGAAGCCGCAGATCACCTCGTCGGCGACGAGCAGGATCCCGTACTTGCGGCAGATCGCCTCGACTCGCTTCCAGTAGCCCGGTGGCGGGATGATCACGCCGCCGGCGCCCTGGACCGGTTCGCCGATGAACGCGGCGACGTTCTGCGGACCGACTTCGAGAATGCGCGCCTCGATCGCCGCGGCGGCACGCGCCCCGAAGCTCTCCGGGTCCTCGCCGAATCCCTCGCCGAACGCGTAGGGTTGCATCACGTGCTCGATCCCCGGGATCGGCAGGCCGCCCTGTGCGTGCATCGCCTTCATCCCGCCGAGGCTCGCGCCTGCGACCGTCGACCCGTGATACGCGTTCCAGCGGCTGATGAAGATCCGTCGCTGCGGCTCTCCGCGCAGCGTCCAGTAGTGCCGCACGAGGCGCAAGACGGTGTCGTTCGATTCCGAGCCCGAGCTGTTGAAGAACACGTGGGTCAAGTCGTGGCCGAGCCGAGCCGAGACTTGCGCCGCGAGCCGGATCGCCGGCTCGTTCGCGGTCTTGAAGAACGTGTTGTAGAACGGCAGCTGGAGCATCTGCTCGTAAGCGACCTCGGCGAGTTCCTTGCGCCCGTACCCGACGTTCACGCACCACAGCCCCGCCATTCCGTCGAGCAGGCGCTGGCCTTCCGCGTCCTCGATCGTGCAGCCCTCGGCGCGCACGATGATCCGGCTGCCGCCGAGTTCCTGCTGAACCTTGTAATCGCTCTGGGCCGGCAGGTGGTGGTCGAGGTCCATCCGGCGCAATTCGGCGATTTTCTGTGATGGCATCGGTGCATTCATCGGGGCGTTCCTGTCGTTTCGAGCGGCCCCCTGCGGGCCGCCGACAAGCTAACCTCCCGGGCGGCGATCGTCAAGAATCTGTGATGGCAGATCGGTCGTGGCGTTGCGGCGCCGCCGGCGGCGCCGAGGTCGCGGCCCCCGGGCGGGATCAGCCCAGCGCGACGACGAGCTTCGCGCTGTGGCTACGCCAGTGGATCGGGATCACGAAGGTCCGTGCGCCCGGACGCGGTTCGATCGGCGGGGTCTCGCCGAACAGCACGCGCGGCGGCGAGATCCGGAAATCGTTGCCGAAGTCGCGCCGCGCATTGCCGGAGATCGTGTTCGCGACCTCGCCGACGAGGTCGCGCATCGTCTCGTGCCCGAAGTCGGTCTCGTGCATCTTCATCAGCAGCACCGCGAGCATCGTCTTCGGCGCCGTGAAGCAGACGACGCCCTCGCGCTTGCCCGTGACCTCGATCAGGCCGGAATACTCGTGCAGCGCGAGCGGCTCTTCCACCAGATACGGGGAGCCGATCGACGCCGGTTGCTGTGCCGCGACCTCGAAGAAGTTCGTCGTGCCCTCGACGAAGACCTTCAGTTCCCTCTCGTGCAGCATCGCGCGTCCTCCGGATCGTCGCCGATCAGCGCAGCAGCTCGGCGAGTGCGTCATTGAGCTGACGCTCGGTGAACGGCTTGTTCAGGAAGCCGTTCGCGCCGCTCGCCATCGCCTCGATCGCGGTGGCCTTGTCCGCCAGCGCCGAGATCACCAGGATGCGCACCGACGGCTTCAGGGCGACCATCCGCCGGATGCATTCGATCCCGTCCATCTGCGGCATGGTCAGATCCATCGTGACCACGTCCGGATCGGTGCGCGAGAACGCGGCCATCGCCTCGACGCCGTCGCCGGCGCTGCCGACCAGGCGCAGCCGATCGAAGCGCTGCGACCGCTCGACCCGCCGCCGGATGAGGTTCGAGTCATCGACGATCAGGAGCTTCAGGATCGCGTCGGTCGCGGCGTTCATCGGCGCTCCCGCCGGCTCTCAGGCGACCGCCGTAGCGGCAGCGCCGCCCGGCGGCAGGTGGATCCGGAAGCGGGTGTATTTCCCGGGCGCCGTCGCCACGCCGATTCGCCCGCCGAGCGCGCGGATCGTGCGGGCGACGACGTCCATCCCGACGCCCCGTCCGGCGCCGAGCGACACGTCGCTCATCGTCGAGAATCCGGCGCGGAAGATCAGCGCGATCGCGGCACGCGTGTCCATCGCCGCGGCTTCGGCTTCGGTGATCAAGCCGGATCGGACGGCGGCGGCCTTGACCGTGTCCGGGGCGATGCCGGCGCCGTCGTCCTCGACCGTCAGTTCGTAGCCGTCGGGCGTACGCGCGAAGCGGGCGCTCACGAGGCCCACGTCGCTCTTCGAGCGGGTGCGCCTCAGTTCAGGGTCCTCGATCCCGTGCACCGCGGCGTTGCGCACGAGCTGCACGAGGCAGTCCTTCAGCGCCTTCGCGAACGCTGGCGGGATCGCGTCGAAGCCGGCGCATTCGATCCGCAGCGCCTTGCGATGCTCGGCCGCGAGCCGGGCCGCCGCCGCCTGGAGGATCGGCGCGATCGAGTCGCCCGGGCTCGCCGGAGCGGGGTCGCCGGTGAGCTCCAGGCGCGCGGCGATCTCGCGGATTCCGCGCAGGTACGCGACCAGCTCGTCGAGCTTCGCGACGATCGGCAGGAAGTCGTCGCCGGTGAGGGTCGCGCGGGACTCGCAGCCGCTCACCCGGCTTTCGAGCGCATGCAGGCGTTCGGCGACACCGCCGAGTTCGAGCGCGCTCGCTTCGCCCTTCAGCGTGTGCAATTCGCGCATCAGGCCGCCGAGCTTGCGCCGGAACTCCGCGTCGCTGCGCGCGGGCTCCTTCAGGATCGCATTGACGAGTTGCAGACCCGCGTCCGCGGTGTCGAGGAAGGACGCGAGCTGCAACGGATCGGTCCGGGTCATCCCGATCAGCATGTCGAGCTGCGCGTTCGCGCCGTTCTGCGACTCCTGGAGTTCGCGGGCGAGCGCCACGTTCGAGGTCACGTCGACGACCGAGCACAACACGTACTTCACGCCGTGCAAGCCGGTCACCCGGTGGAAATCGAACTGCAGGTAGCGGGGCTCGTGGCTCTGCGGGTCGACACTCCTCGCCTCGACCTGCGAGAGCGGGTTGATCGTCTTCATCAGGTTCTCGTTCGCGCGATCACCCCAGAGCAGGTCCACGTACTTGAGCGCGGTCGCGATCGTCGGCGCCGGCACGAGGCCGGCGAGCAGCTCGCGGAACCCCAAGCCGGCGAAGTCCTCGCGTCCGAACATCCGGGTCAGCGCGTCGGACCACACCGATCCGATCCGATGCTCCGCGTCCAGCAGGAAGAAGCCCTCGCGCACCGTGCGCAGGATGTCGCGCGTACGCTCGCGGGCCTCCTGCGCGGCGCGCTCGTGCCGGGCGCGTGACAGCAGGAGCCACGCGGCGATCGCGGCGAGCACGAGCGCCGCGAGCACGCCGGCAAGCAACAGCAGTCGCAGCCGCGCCGCGGCGGTTGAGGCCGAGGACTGCAAGCCTTGCGTGACCGCGGCCAGCTCGCCGCCGAAGCGGTGCGTGTTCGCGAGAGCGAGCAACCGAGCGCGCTCGAGGTTTGCGTACAGCCGATGGCCGTCGCTCGACAATCGGGTCGCGGCGGTATCCGAATCGACGTAGGGTTCGCCGTGGAACGCGAGCACCGGCGCGAGGGTCTCGCGGTACACGTGCCAGCGTCGCCGGACGGGCGCGAGCGTCGCCGGGTCGTGGTCGATCGCGGCGAGCGCCTGCAACCGATCGCTGAAGGCGCGGGTCGAGTCGCGCAGCGTCGTGAGCGCCCGACCGGTGTACGCGCGCACCTCGAGCCGCTCGCGCAGGCCGCTCACTTCGCGGACCAGCTCATCGGGGTAGGCCTGCAGCGCGCTCGCGGCCTGGACCGCAGCGATGTCCTCGCGCAGCCGGGTCGCGAGGCGAAAGCCCGACCCCAGGGCCATCCCGAGCGCCGCGGCGAGCATCGCGCCGATCGCGATCAGGAGGACGGGACGGCGGTCGACGGGTGCGGCGGATGACATGCGCGAGGCTCCGGGGGTGTCAGCGGGGCGGTGCGAACCGAATCTTGATCCTGGCCGGCACGGACACCGGCTTGCCGTCGAGTGTCGGCGGCGCGTAGCGCCAGCGCTCCACCGCAACCGTCGCCGCGTGATCGAACGTACCGCGAGGCGACTCGGCGATCACGTGCACGTCGCGCGTCCGGCCGTGCGGGTCGACGACGAATGCGACCACGACGGACCCGGCCACGTGCTGATCGAGCGCTTCGTGGGGATACCGGGGCATGACCCGTCGCACCAGGCGCAGGGCGGGCGCGGCGCCCGCGCGCGCGGCCGCGAGGCGGTGGGACGTGAGCAGGGCGTGCACCGCCGCGATGGCGCTCGGATCGGCTCCGAGCGTGCGGGCCCCGAGGAGATCGCGCGCGTCGTCCTGGCCCGCGAGCGCCGCGGTGCGGGCGCGGGCGAGCAGGCGCTGCGCGACTTGGGCTCGAACGAGCCGACGAGCGGCGTCGATCGCATCCTCGCGCGCCCGCGCGACGGCGGCCGCGCGCGCGGTGGCTCCGGCTTCGGCTGCGCGCAGGTCGGCGAGCGTGGACGCGGTCAGGGGATTCTGTGGAGCCGCGGCGGTGAGCTCGGCGGCGTAGGCCGATGCACTGTCGGCGCCGCCGTCGAGCGCGCCGCTGTGAATGCGGGCCTCGACGAGCCCGGCGAGCCGCTCGGCATTGGCCTGCACCTGTCGTTGCGCCGCGAGGGCGTTCTGCCGCGCCTGCTGTGCCGAGGCGACCTGCAACCGCTCGGCGGCGAGCGCGGGGTGGTCGGGAAGGATCGCGGCGATCGTCGCGAGTGCCGCGGCCGCCTGGTTCAGGTGCCCGGCGGTGAGATCGCCCTGAACGCGTTGGTCGAGCACGGCGCCGATTCGGTGCAGTCCGTCCCGCGCCTCGGCGCTCGTCGGATCGACCGCGGCGGCGGATTGGTAATAGAGCAGGGCGTTGTCGGCCGGCGGATCGGTGTACCGGTGCTCGTGCATCGCCGTGCGGGCCTTCGCGAGCAGGTCATCAAGTCGTCCCTGCACGAGCGCCCGATTGAGTGGCGCTGCCGCGGTTGCGTGGCGGGCAATCATGGCCGGCGCCACCGGGGGTCGCCCGTCGGCGGATCGGGGCTCGATCAGCCGGTACGCGCCGCCCGCGATCACGGCGAGCGCGGCGCCGACGGCGAGCCACCGTCCGGCCGTGCGCGATCGATCGCGGGGGCGCCCACCGTTCGCTGCCGGAGCGGTCGGCGATTCGAACGCGGTCGGTGTCGCGGCCACGCCCACTCGCGGCGCCGCCGCGGGTTCCGGTAGAACCGGGCGCGCGACCCCGGTCGACTCGATCGCGCGGCGAATCGCCCGCGCGGTGGGTTCGGGCTCGAGGGGCGTCGGCAGCACCGTGATCCGGGGGTCGGGTGTGAGTGCTGCCAGTTCCGGATGCAGGTGCGCGGGGGAGAACAGCAGCACCGGAACGGTCGGCGCCTCGAGGGTCGCGGCCTCGAGCGTTGCGAGGGCGGTATCGAGGGACGGTGCATCGACCGCGAGGGCTTGCGGGCCAGATTCCTCCCGCAGCGCATGCAGCGCCTCGGCGAGGTCGTCCACCGGGCGGACCGTCGCGAGCCCCTGCAGCGCAAGACCGATCTCGAGCAGGAACTCGTCGGCCCGGCTCAGCACGACCAACGTGGCACCCGGTCGCGGCGAGACGGCGATGGGGGCATCGTCCGGCGGCTCCAGGGCGCGGGCCGCGAGCTTCGTCGAACTGGTCACCGCCCGATGCCTCTCCTGCGGAATCGCCCGCACCCCCCCGACCTCGGCAGCATAGACCGGGGGTGGCATCGTGCCGTGAGTCAGTTCACATTCCAGCGGCCCGTGTGCCGCCGTCGCCACGCCGGGGCGGAGCGGTCAGAATTTGACCATCAGCCCCGTCCCCCAGATCGCCTCGCTCCTGCGCAGGTCGGGAAACCAGACCCCGCCTTCGCCCGCGCAGCGATCCGCGCCCATCACGGCGCCGTCGTTGCACACGAAACTGGCCGGCGACCCGGTATTGCCGCCCGGCGGCGTGACGCCGCCCGGACCCGACCAGTACGGGACGTTCGAGTGGCGGTAGGTGAGCTCGGTCCACCAGGTGATCCAGTCATTGGGCATATACTGGAAATTCAGCTGCGTATCCCATTGATAGATCTTCTGGCCGGGATTTTCGGTGAAATACGGGGACCCGGTCGCCGCGGTCGCCCCGTTGATCGGCGGCAGCAACGTGAGGTAGCGCCCGGGATTGTTCATCAGGCCGCCGCCGACGGTCACGGCATACCGGTCGTGGTCGAACCAGAAGCGGTTGTAGATCATCGCGCCGAAGAAATTCGCGCGATTCGGCCCGCTCAGGCAATGGACGCCACCGCCGTACTCGCAGCCGAAGTCGACCGTGAGCGACAAGGCCATCATCGATACGCCCCGTCCGCGAGCCTTGGGCGACGCCTGGTAATACCGCCACAGCACGCTGTCGTCCTCGTGAATCCGGTGCACGCGGTCGTAATGCACGAATGGCGCCTGCGGATTCGGTTGTCCGATCGGCGCGAGGGGATCGCCCGCGTTCGCGGGCGTGCCGTTGCCGCTCGCCAGATTGTCCTCGCCGAGGAAATAGCTGTTGAACACGAGCTTGAAGTCGTCGTTCGGAATCCACAGCACCTGTCCGCCGATCCCGGGGTCGTGGTTGAACCTGCCGTACGACTGCCAGCCGTTGATCAGCCAGGGTTCGATCTTCAGGTTCTGCGTCGGCCAGTACTGGATCCGCAGGCCGTCGAAGAACCAGGGCGTGTTCGAGGAGACGAACGAGGGCTGGTAGGTCCAGTTGTCGAAGTTGTAGTAGCTGAACAGCCCGACGTAGGAGACGAAGATGCCGGCGTCGACGTTGAGCCCGTGACCGATGTGATCGAAGTGGTAGCCCGCGTTGGCCTCGGAGAAGTAACGATAGGCATCGGAGAGGTTCCACTGACCGACCGCGGCGCTCGCATCGTTGCGCGGCGTCGTGGTCGAGAACAGCCCCATCATCGACAGGAAACGCGCCTGCACGTTGTGCCAGTGGAAGTTGCCGCCGAAGCTCACCTGCTCGATCTGGAACTCGTCCGAGCGGAATTCCTCGGTCGAGCCGACGATCGTACGGTCCTGCGGGTGATTGAAGCTGTGCAGGTAGTTCACGTCGAAGCGGATCTCGGGCGTGAAGAACTTCGTATCGAAGACCGGCGTCGTGTTGCGACCGGTCCCGTTCATCCAGCCGATGTCAGGCACGTTCGCGAGCGGCGTGTGCGTGTCGTTCGCGGGCGCCGGCGCGGGTGCCTGCAGGGCGTCGGGAACGGTCGCCGACAATGCGGCGGTCGTCGTGGGCGTCGGTGGTGGGGCTGCGGCGGGCGCGGCTTCGAGAGGAGTGGTGGCGGCGGGCGCCGCCGCACCCGCGAGCGTCGTCGCTTCCGGCTTCAAGACGATGTCGCGGCGCGTCGCCTGCTCGGGGCGCACGGAGAGCGTGCGGACCGTGACCTGCGCGTAGCCCGACGCGACCGACGACACCGTCCAGCGGCCCGCCGGCAGGTCGGAGAACGAGTACAGGCCGTTGCGATCCGTGATCGTCGCCCGGATCCCGGGTCCGTCGATTCGTCGGGCGGTGACCGTCGCATACGCGATCGGCGCGCGCGTCCCCTGCGTCACGAGGCCCACGAGGGCGCCCCACGACGAGCCGGCGACCGGCGAGGCCGGCCGATCCGCGGTCGCCGCCCGCGGTGCCGCCCACGCGGCCGCGGCCGACGAGGTCAGCAGGAGCAGTAGCACGCCAATCCCCGGGTGCCGGTGCATCTCGTCCATGAGAGGGGTCCTCCAACGAGCTTGACCGTTCGGGATCATACGACGACCTTAGCGCGCGTCGACACCCATCGGGTGTTAAGAAATCCCGTGATCGCGTTCCCCCGGATGCCACGACCGCGTGCCTCGCGGCCGACCGCGATGAATTCTTAACCCCGGCTTAACCGGCGCAGGGCTAGCTTGGCGCGCGAGTGCACCGTGAAGGAGGCCGCCATGGACGTCGTTTACCTGCTGATCATTGCCGCGCTGTACCTCGCGACGCACGGGCTCGCGCGCGCGTTCGCCCGCCTCGGGTCCGTCGAATGACGCCGATGGTCGGGCTCGCGGGACTCCTCGCCGTGGGTCTGTTCGGGTACCTGCTGTACGCGCTGCTCGCACCGGAGGACTTCTGATGACGACGCCGGCGAGCGCACTACTGATCGCGTTCCTCGCGACCGTGCTGGTGCTGGTGAAGCCGCTCGGCGGATACATCGCTGCCGTGATGGAGGGCGCGGATCACCCGCTGCTGCGCATCGGGCGACCGCTCGAGCGGGCCATCTACCGGGTCTGCGGCATCGATCCGCAGGGCCCGATGGGTTGGAAGTCCTATGCGATCGCACTGCTCGCGTTCAATGCGGCGGGTGCCGTGCTGCTGTACGCGCTGCAGCGGACGCAGGCGAGGCTGCCGCTCGATCTGCAGCACTTCGCGAATGTGCGGCCGGCGATGGCGTTCAATACCGCGGTCAGCTTCGTGACGAATACGAACTGGCAAAGCTACGACGGCGAGACCACGATGAGCGATCTGACGCAGATGGCCGGTCTCGCAGTGCAGAATTTCCTCTCGGCCGCGACCGGACTCGTGGTCGCGATCGCGCTGATCCGCGGCTTCGCGCGCCGGGAATCGAGCTCGATCGGCAACTGCTGGGCCGACCTCACGCGAGCGATCCTGTACGTGCTGCTGCCGCTGTCGCTCGCGCTCGCGCTCGCCCTCGCGGCGACCGGTGTGATCCAGAACCTGCATTCCGACGTGACCGTGCGGACGCTCGAGGGCGCGCAGGCACAGGTGTTGCCGATGGGACCGGTCGCCTCGCAGGAAGCGATCAAGGAGCTCGGGACCAACGGCGGTGGGTTCTTCAACGCGAATTCCGCGCACCCGTACGAGAACCCGACGCCGCTGTCGAATTTCCTCGAGATGGTCGCGATCGCGCTGATTCCGGCCGCGCTCACGTACACGTTCGGCCGGCTCGTCGGCGACACCCGCCAGGGCTGGGCCGTGCTCGCGGCGATGCTGATCCTGTTCGTCGGTCTCGCGGTGCTCGCGACGTCGAGCGAACAGCACGGGAATCCGCGTCTGGCGGCGCTCGGTGTCGACGCGGCGCCGAGCGCGCTGCAGCCGGGCGGCAACATGGAGGGCAAGGAGTCGCGGTTCGGGATCGCCGCGTCGGCGCTGTTCGCGACCGTGACGACCGGCACCTCGTGCGGGGCGGTGAATTCGATGCACGACTCGTACCTGCCGCTCGGCGGTCTCGTGCCGCTCTTCAACATGATGCTCGGCGAGGTCGTGCTCGGTGGCGTCGGCACCGGGCTCTACTCGATCCTGCTGTTCGCGATCGTCGGCGTGTTCATCGCGGGTTTGATGATCGGTCGAACGCCGGAGTATCTCGGCAAGAAGATCGAATCGTTCGAGATGAAGATGTGTTCGATCGCGATCCTGGTGATGCCGGTGGTCGTGCTGGTCGGAACCGCGGTCGCGGTCAGCGTGGGGGCGGGACGCGCGGGCACCGCCAATCCGGGTGCGCACGGCTTCTCGGAAATCCTGTACGCGTTCACGTCCGCGGGCAACAACAACGGCAGCGCGTTCGCGGGCCTCGCCGCCGATACGCGCTTCTACGACCTCGCGCTCGGGATCGCGATGTGGCTCGGCCGCTACTGGCCGATCGTCGCCGTGCTCGCGGTCGCGGGGTCGCTCGCCGCGAAGAAGCGCGTGCCAGTCACGCCCGGGACCTTGCCGACCCACGGGCCGACGTTCGTGGTCCTGCTGCTCGGGGCGATCGTGCTCGTCGGTGCGCTCACCTTCGTGCCGGCGCTCGCCCTCGGGCCGATCGTCGAGCATCTGACGCTCTGGGGGACGGTGCGATGACGGCGCTGCCCCCGCGAGCCGCGACCGCGAAGCATCGGGTGTCGATGTTCGACCGCGCGCTGCTCGGACCGGCGCTCCGCGACGCGCTGCGCAAGCTCGATCCGCGCGTGCAGTGGCGCAATCCGGTGATGTTCGTGGTGTACGTCGGCGCGATCCTGACCACGGTGCTGTGGGTGCAATCGGTGGGCGGGCGCGGCGAGGCGCCGGCGTGGTTCATCCTGAACGTCGCGGTCTGGCTCTGGTTCACGGTGCTGTTCGCGAATTTTGCGGAGGCGCTCGCCGAGGGGCGAGGCAAGGCGCAGGCCGCAGCGCTGCGCGGACTCAAGCAGACGGTGCTCGCGAAGCGGCTCGTGGATCCCGGCGACCGGTCCGTCCACGACCGGGTGCGCGCGGACCAGCTGCGTCGCGGCGACGTCGTCCTCGTCGAAGCGGGCGACGTCGTCCCGGGCGACGGCGAGGTGATCGAGGGCGCGGCGTCGGTCGACGAGAGCGCGATCACCGGCGAGTCCGCGCCGGTGATCCGCGAGTCGGGCGGGGACTTCTCGTCGGTGACCGGCGGAACGCGCGTGCTGTCGGACCGGATCGTGGTCCGCGTGACCGTGAACCCCGGAGAAGCCTTCATCGACCGGATGATCGCGATGGTCGAGAACGCGAAGCGACAGAAGACGCCGAACGAGATCGCGTTGACGATCCTGCTGGTCGCGCTGACGCTCGTGTTCCTGCTCGCGACGGCGACGCTGCTGCCGTTCTCCGCGTACGGGGTCGCACGGGCGCACACTGGCGTTCCGATCACGATCACCGCGCTGGTGGCGCTGCTCGTGTGCCTGATCCCGACGACGATCGGCGGCTTGCTGTCGGCGATCGGCGTCGCCGGCATGAGCCGAATGATGCAGGCGAACGTGATCGCGATGTCCGGGCGGGCGGTCGAGGCGGCGGGCGACGTCGACGTGCTGCTGCTCGACAAGACCGGGACGATCACGCTCGGCAACCGCCAGGCGGCCGCCTTCATTCCCGCGAGCGGGGTCGCGCCGGAGGAGCTCGCCGATGCCGCCCAGCTCGCCTCGCTCGCCGACGAGACGCCGGAGGGGCGCAGCATCGTCGTCCTCGCGAAGCAGCGTCACCGGCTTCGCGAGCGTGATCTCGGTGCGATGGTGCCGACGTTCATCCCGTTCTCGGCGCATACCCGGATGAGCGGCGTGGATCTCGGCGATCGGTGGATCCGCAAGGGAGCGCCCGCGGCGATCCGCGCGCACGTCGAGGGCCTCGGCCATCCGTTCCCGAAGGCGATCCTCGGAACGGTCGACGAGGTCGCGCGTCGCGGCAGCACGCCGCTCCTGGTCAGCGACGGCGCGCGGGTGCTCGGGATCGTCGAGCTCAAAGACATCGTCAAGGGCGGGATCAAGGAGCGGTTCGGCGAGCTGCGGCGCATGGGCATCAAGACCGTGATGATCACCGGCGACAACCCACTCACCGCCGCGGCGATCGCGGCCGAGGCGGGCGTCGACGATTTCCTCGCCGAAGCGACCCCGGAGGCGAAGCTTCGCCTGATCCGGGAGCACCAGGCGCAGGGCCGACTGGTCGCGATGACCGGCGACGGAACCAACGACGCGCCGGCGCTCGCGCAGGCGGATGTCGCGGTCGCGATGAACACCGGCACGCAGGCGGCGAAGGAAGCGGGCAACATGGTGGATCTCGACTCGAATCCGACGAAGCTGATCGAGGTCGTCGAGACCGGCAAGCAGATGCTGATGACGCGCGGATCGCTCACCACGTTCAGCATCGCGAACGATCTCGCGAAGTATTTCGCGATCATCCCGGCGGCGTTCGCGTCGACCTATCCGCCGCTCGACGCGCTGAACCTGATGCGGCTCGCGACGCCGTTCTCCGCGATCCTGTCGGCGGTGATCTTCAACGCGCTGATCATCATCGCGCTGATCCCGCTCGCGCTCAAGGGCGTGAGATACCGGGCGCTCGGCGCGGCGGCGCTGCTGCGGCGGAACCTGTTAATATACGGGCTCGGCGGGATCGTGATTCCGTTCGCGGGAATCAAGCTGATCGATCTGTGTCTCGTGGCCCTGCACCTCACGTGAACCCAGGATTCCCCGCGATGAAGACAATCCGACCGGCACTCACGCTGCTCCTCACGATGACGGTGATCACCGGATTCGTCTATCCGCTGATCGTGACCGGGATCGCGCAGGCGCTGTTCCCGCGGCGGGCGAACGGCAGTCTCGTCGTCGAGCACGGCCGGCCGATCGGGTCACGCCTGATCGGTCAGGCATTCGTCGCGCCGGATGATTTCTGGAGCCGACCGTCCGCGACCACGCCGCGTCCGTACGATGCGCTCGACTCGGGTGGCTCGAACCTCGGTCCCACGAACCCGGCGCTCGTCGCGGCCGTGTCGGCGCGGATCGCCGCGCTGCGCGCGGCGGACCCGGGGAATCGCGCACCGGTGCCGGTGGATCTCGTGACCGCGTCGGCGAGCGGACTCGACCCGGACATCAGCCTCGCGGCGGCCGAGTACCAGGCGGGCCGCATCGCGCGGGCGCGCGGCCTCGCGCTCGCGACGGTGCGTGCGCTGATCGCCGCGCACGCGGATCGTCGGTGGCTCGGGTTGTTCGGGGAGCCGCGAGTGAACGTGCTCGAACTGAATCGGGCGCTCGATGCGCTGAGCGCCACCCCCCGCCGCGGACCCGGCCGGCCGGACGGATGATCGATTCGCGGCCGGATCCGGATCAGCTTCTCGCGCAGGTACAGGCCGAGGAGGCGCGCGCGCGGCGCGGCCGGCTGCGCATCTTCTTCGGCGCCTGCGCAGGTGTCGGCAAGACCTACGCGATGCTCGAGGCGGCGCGCAACGTCGGCGCCGCGGGCACGGACGTCGTCGTGGGCTACGTCGAGCCCCACGGACGCGTCGAGACCGAACGACTGCTCGAGGGGTTGCCGCGGCTCGAGCCGGTCGCGGTGCGCTACCGCGGGATCGCGCGACGGGAGTTCGATCTCGACGGCGCGCTCGCGCGACGACCGCAGATCGTGCTGGTCGACGAACTCGCGCACTCGAACCTGGTCGGCGGGGAGCCGGCGCCACGCCACCCGAAGCGCTGGCAGGATGTCGAGGAGCTGCTCGATGCCGGGATCAACGTCTGGACGACGGTGAACGTCCAGCATCTGGAGAGCCTGAACGACCTGGTCGCCCAGATCACGGGCGTACGCCAGCGAGAGACGGTGCCGGACCGGGTGTTCGACGAGGCGGAGGAGATCGAGCTGATCGATTTGCCACCCGACGATCTGCTCGGGCGGCTGCGCGCCGGAAAGGTCTACGTCGCGGACGAGGCGGCGACCGCGGTCGACCGGTTCTTCCGGATGCCGAACCTGATGGCGCTGCGCGAGCTCGCGCTGCGGCGCGTCGCCGACCGCGTCGAAGCCGCGGCTCGCGCACTGCCCGCGGCCCGGTCCCGCGCTCGACTCGCGAGCGAGCGGATCCTGGTCGCGGTCGGGCCGGATCCCCAGGCCGAGCAACTCGTGCGTGCCGGCAAGCGCATCGCGGACGCGTTCGATGCGAGCTGGACGGTCGTGTACGTGGAGACGCCGGCGCTGTTGCGGTTGTCGGACGAACAGCGCAACCGGCGGATCGACGTACTGCGACTCGCCGAGTCGCTCGGCGCGGAGACCGTGACGCTCGACGGACCGACCGCCGCTGCGGCGATCCTCGACTACGCGGAGACGCGCCATGCGACGCGGGTGATCGTCGGCGCGCCGAAGCGCAAGGGATGGCTTGCGTGGCTCGGGTCGTCGACCGGCGGACAGCTCGCGCGGCAGGCGCGGGGCTTCGACGTGATCACGGTCGCGGTCGACGAGCGGCTCGCCGCGCCGACGCCGATCGACGCGCGGCTCGCGGAGCCGATCCGTCCGATTCCCTGGCGCCGATACGGGGCGGCGCTCGCGACCACGGTCACGTGCACCGCGATCGCGTTCGCGCTGTATCCGCGCTTCAACCTGTCGAATCTCGTGATGGTGTACCTGCTCGGCGTCACGATCGCGGGTCTGCGGTTCGGGCGCGGACCCTCGGTGATCACTGCGATCCTGAACGTCGTCGCGTTCGACTTCTTCTTCGTGCCGCCGCGTTTCACGATGGCGATCTCGGATGCCCAGTACCTGGTGACTTTCGGGGTGATGCTCACGGTCGCGCTGGTGATCGCGAATCAGACCGCGAGCGTCCGGCAACAGACCCGGGTCGCCGGGGCGCGCGAACGGCGCTCGGCGCTCCTCTATGCGATGAGTCGCGAGCTCGCGGCGACGCGCGGTTCCTCCAGCATGGCCCTGGTCGCGGTGCGGCACGTCGCCGAAGTGTTCCAGTGCCGAGCGGTCGTGCTGCTGCCCGATGCCCGGGGCAAGCTCCAGTACCCGCGCGATGCCCCGCTCGATCGGTCCTTCCGGGGCGCCGATCTCGCGGTGGGGCAGTGGGTGCTCGACCACGGACGGCAAGCCGGCCTCGGTACGGACACGCTGCCCGCCGCGAAGGGACTCTACGTCCCGGCCGGCGACGAGCACGATCGCCTCGGGGTGCTCGCGGTCCTGCCGTCGAACCCCCGTCGCGTGCTGTTGCCCGAGCAGCGGCACCTGCTCGAGACCTTCGCGAGCCAGATCGGGCTCGCGCTCGGCCGCGCACGGCTGGCGGAATCCGCCGAGGCGACCCATCTCGCGGCGGAACGCGAGAGCCTGCGCAGCACGCTGCTCGCCTCGATCTCGCACGACCTGCGCACGCCGCTGGCGGTGATCCAGAGTGCGGCGAGCACGATCGCCGAGCCCGGGGTCGAGGTCGATCCGCAGACCCGGGTCCGGCTCGCCCGATCGATCGAGATCAAGGCCGGGGAGATGGCGGAGCTCGTCTCGAACGTGCTCGACCTGACGCGCTTCGAGTCCGGCGAGGTGATTTTGCGGCGCGACTGGCAGAGCCTCGAGGACCTGGTGGGCGCCGCACTGCAGCGGATGGACTCGAAGCTCGCGGGCCATCCGCTCGAGGTCCATCTGCCGGCGGAGCTGCCGCCGGTGTACGTCGATGCGAGCTTGACCGTGCAGGTTCTGGTGAACCTGCTCGACAACGTCGCGAAGTACACGCCGCCCGGGACCCGGGTCTGGGTGTCCGCGTCCCCGGACGAGGGATTCGTCCGCGTGCGCGTCGAGGACGACGGTCCGGGCCTGCCGCCCGGCGATCCCGCGCGCCTGTTCGACAAGTTCCAGCGCGGCGCCGTCGAGGGCACGGTCGTCGGCGTCGGCCTCGGGCTCGCGATCTGCCGCGCGATCGTCCGCGCGCACGGTGGACAGATCGACGCACAGCGGCGCCCCGAGGGTGGCGCACGCTTCGAATTCACGCTCGGCACCCGCGAGGTCGACGCATGACCCGAGCGCCGCATCAGATCCTGATCATCGAGGACGAACCGGGGATCCGCGAGGCGCTGCGCGTGCTGCTCGTGCGCGAAGGCTATCGCGCGATCGAAGCGCCGAACGCGGCCCGAGCGCAGATCGAGACGCGCAACCACAAGCCGGATCTGCTGATCGTGGACCTGGGATTGCCCGACGGCGATGGCCTCGATCTGATTCGTCGGATCCGTACCTGGTCGTCGCTTCCGATCGTCGTGCTGTCGGCGCGCACGCTCGAGGAGCAGAAGATCGCCGCGCTCGACGCCGGGGCGGACGACTTCGTGACCAAGCCGTTCTCGGCGCCGGAATTGCTCGCGCGGGTTCGTGCCGGCCTTCGCCGTGGCGCGCGGGCGACCGCGGGCGATGCGCCACTCGCGTTCGGCGCGGTCCGGGTCGATCTCGCCGGCCGTCGGACCCACGGAGCGCACGGCGAGATCCACCTGACCCCGGTCGAATACCGGGTGCTCGAGAGCCTCGCGCGCCGCGGCGGGATGGTCGTTCCGCAGCGCATGCTGCTGCGCGAGGTCTGGGGGCCGGACCGTGCTCAGGACACGCGCGGCCTGCGGGTGTTCATCAATTCCCTGCGCGCGAAAATCGAGCCGGATCCGCGGCGACCGCGGTACCTCGTGACCGAAACCGGGATCGGGTACCGGCTGTGCCCCGACGAGGTCGGCGAGGACACGGGCGCCGGATCCGACCGCGAGCGCTGAGCCCGGCCGCGGTCCGCGGCGCGCCGGACGGGCGGCGGATCAGGCGGTCCGTTCGGTCGACATCGTCGCCGGCCCCGCGATCGGTCGTCGGCGCATCCCGGTCGGGGCGCGCAAGATCGTCGCGATCACCGCCGGCGCGAATTCACACCACTCGAGCCCGACACCGTTCGCGGTGCGCCGCACCACCCACGCGGGCACCACGTGCTCACCGATCCGCACGTCCCACCGCGCGAGGGTGGGCAACGGCGCCGGGAGGCGCAATTTCGCGCCGCTCAGACTCAGGTCCTCGATCCGTGCCCGCAGCGGTTCCATGCCCGGTCGTCGCATCTCGACCGGTAGCGAGACCTCCTTGCGGGATCCCCATCGATGCTCCATATCGCCCCCCGAGCCGGCGTCAGTGCCGACGTGCCGGCCGAACGATCGCATCCGATTGCCCGGTCTCCCATCCGGAATGATCCCTAGCGCCGGGTGGAGATTCTCAGGTCGCCCGGCCGACGGGCCGTGGGCAACGCGTCAGCGGCGGCCGTTCTGCGGGAACGAGATGGCGGGCAGGATCGCGGTCGAGCTGAGGTCGACGTCGGTCTCGATCGCCTTCCACAGCGTGCCGACGTCGTGGCCGGCGTCCCGAACGATGCCAGTCAGCGCATCGACGACGCCGCGATCGAACAGCCGGTCGACCCCGTGGGCAAGCTCCTCGAGCGCGACCGGCGCGCCTCGCGCCGGGCGGTAGGGTCGATGATCGGTGATCGCCTCGAACACGTCCGCGACCGCGACGATGCGCGCCTCGAGGATGATCGACTCGCCCGCCAGACCCTCCGGGTACCCCGAACCGTCGAGCCGCTCGTGGTGCTGGCGAATGATCGAGTGCACCGGCCACGGCAGCGTCACGTGATCGAGGATCGCGCAGCCCGCCTGCACGTGGGTCTTCACCAGCGCGTATTCCTCGGGCGTGAGCCGCGCTGGCTTCGCGAGCAGCTCGCTCGGAATCGCGATCTTGCCGACGTCGTGCACCAGCGCGCCGAGGTACAGGCCCTCGAGGCGGGTCGCGTCGAGGCCGAGTTCGCGCCCGAGCGCGAGCGAGAGGGTGGCGGTCAGGCGCTGGTGACGCGCCGTGTAGTGGTCGCGGTGCGCCGCCACGGCGCTGATCGCATGGATCGTCTGGATCAGCGCATGACGGGTCGCGCGCAGCGCGTCTTCCAGCCGGCGCGTGGGATCGCCTTCGTGCTCGCAGGCCATGTCCATCGGCGCCACCGTTTACTGACTTTGCACGTGTCGATCGTACGTCAAACCGGCGGGGGACTGCCAGCGCGTCGATCCTGCGAATCCGGAACGAGTGCGTTCGATGCGGGATACCCCCAATGCCGCGTTCGACGGTTTCCAGTACGCTCCCATCGTGACGGATCGAACTCGATTGGGCTTGCTCGCCGACGAGCCCGCGGCCGCGGCCTTGCGTCGCCGAGTCCGCGCGCTGCAGCGCGCTCTCGACCGGCGCTTGCGTGGGCTCTCGCAGCGCGTCGACGTGCGTTCGGTGCACGAGGCGCGGATCGCGGCGCGGCGTCTGCGGGTCGTGCTGCGCAGCTTTGCGTCCGTGCTCGAGCCTACCGTCGCTCGAGCGTACCGTCGGGCGGTCGCCGAGGTTGCCGATGTGCTGCAGAGCGTGCGCGATGCGGACGTCGCGGTCGAACAGTTCGACGCGCTGATCGATCACGCGGAACCGGCGCCGGCGCACGCGCGGAAGCGCCTGATCGCACGTCGTGTCCGCGCGCGGCGCGCGCTGCGGGCGGCGCTGCGCACCGAGACCTGGAGCGCCCGGTGCGCTGCGATGCGTGCCGCGGCTGCGGACCCGACGCTGGTCGGACCGTCGCCGGAGCGCGCCGGCGCGCTTGCGCA
>JAGWPU010000013.1 GCA_028870355.1 Gammaproteobacteria bacterium
GGCGCTGCTCGCCGAGCGCGACCGGGTCGCGCGAGCGCTCGCCGGCTCGCGCTGGATCGAGCGCGTGTGGCCGAGCGATGCGAACTTCCTGATGGTCGACTGCGCCGACCCCGACGAGGTGATGCGCCGCAGCCTCGCGGCCGGGTTGATCCTGCGCGACCTGCGCGCGGCCCCCGCGCTGCCGCGGAGCCTGCGGGTCACGATCGGCTCGCGCGAACAGAACGACGCGCTGCTCGCGAGCCTCGCGCCGGAGGCGAGCCCGTGAGCGCGCGACGCGTCGTGTTCGTCGACCGTGACGGCACCCTGGTCGAGGAGCCGTCCGACCAGCAGGTCGATGCGCTGGAGAAGATCCGGCTGCGCTCGCGGGTCGTCCCGGCGCTGCTCGAGATCGTGCGCGCCGGCTTCGAGCTCGTGATGGTGACCAACCAGGATGGCCTCGGCACGACGAGCCTGCCGCGGGAGCGCTTCGAACCCGTGCACCGGTTCATCCTCGAGCTCTTCGCCTCGCAGGGCATCGCGTTCGACGCGGTGTTCATCTGCCCGCACTTCCCGGCCGACGACTGCCGCTGCCGCAAGCCGCGCACCGGACTGCTCCACGAGTACCTCGCCGAGCGGCCGATCGATCCCGAGCGCAGCTTCATGGTCGGGGACCGCGACACGGACCTGCAATTCGCCGCGAACCTCGGGATCCGCGGCCTGCGGCTCGGCGCGGACGGCGACGAGGACCACGGCTGGCCCGCGATCGCGCGGCGGATCCTCGCGACGGGGCGGCGCGCGAGCGTGCGGCGCGAGACCCGCGAGACGCGCATCGAGGTCGACGTCGACCTGTCGGCGGCGGGACCGATCGAGGTCGCGACCGGGATCGGGTTCTTCGATCACATGCTCGAGCAGATCGCGAAGCACGGCGGCTTCGCGCTGCGCCTGCACGCGAGCGGGGACCTCGAGGTCGACGAGCACCACACGGTCGAGGACAGCGCACTCGCGCTCGGCGCGGCGCTGCGCGAAGCGCTCGGGGACAAGGCCGGGATCGGCCGTTACGGCTTCGTGCTCGCGATGGACGAGGCCGAAGCGCAGGTCGCGCTCGATCTCGCGGGCCGTGCGTACTTCGTCTGGGACGGCCGCTTCGCGCGCGACCGGGTCGGCGCGCTGCCGACGGAGCTCGTGCCGCACTTCTTCCGCTCGTTCGCCGATGCGCTCGGCGCGACGCTGCACCTGCGCGTGCAGGGCGAGAACACCCACCACATGGTCGAAGCCTGCTTCAAGGGCGTCGGCCGGAGCCTGCGCCAGGCGCTGCGGCGCGACGGCACGGAACTGCCGTCGACGAAGGGGGTGCTGTGAGCGCGCGCTCGGTCGCGATCGTCGCGACGGGCGGCGCGAACATCGCCTCGCTCTCGTATGCGCTCGAGCGGCTCGGCGTGCGCGCGACGCTGGCGGCGGATCCGGCGACGATCCGCGACGCGAGCCACGTGATCCTGCCCGGGGTCGGCGCCGCCGGGGATGCGATGCGGCGGCTGCGCGCGAGCGGGCTCGATCGCGTGATCACGCAACTGCCACAGCCCGTGCTCGGGATCTGCCTCGGGATGCAACTGCTGTTCGACGCGTCGGCCGAGGGGCCGGCGACCTGCCTCGGGATCCTGCCCGGGCGGGTCGAGCGGCTCGACGCCGGACCCGACCGTCCGGTGCCGCACATCGGCTGGAACACGCTCGAGCCGCGCGCGGCCTCGCCGCTGCTCGAGGGCCTGCGCGCGGGCGATCGGGCGTATTTCGTGCACTCCTTTGCAGCGCCGGTCGCGGACGCGACGATCGCGACGACGACGTACGGCACGCCGTTCAGCGCCTGCGTGCAGCGGGACCGGTTCTTCGGCGTGCAATTCCATCCGGAGCGGTCCGCGGCGGTCGGCGCGCGGGTGCTCGCGAACTTCCTCGGAGTCGACTGAGATGCAGCTGATCCCGGCGATCGATCTGCGCGGCGGCCGCTGCGTGCGCCTGCTGCGCGGGGACTTCGCGGCCGAGACCGCGTACGAGGTCGAGCCCGCGGGCCTGCTCGAGCGGTACCGCGCGGCCGGGGCCGAGTGGCTGCACGTCGTCGACCTCGACGGCGCGCGGGACGGCGCGCGCGCGAACCGCGAGCCGATCGCGCGGCTCGCCGCTCGGCGCGCGGTGCGCCTGCAGGTCGGCGGCGGGATCCGCGACCGGGCAGCGGTGCTCGCGCTGCGCGCCGGCGGCGTCGAGCGCGTCGTCGTCGGCAGCGCCGCGATCACGGATCCGGACGCGGTGCGCGGGTGGCTCGGGGAATTCGGTCCGGCGGGCCTCGTGCTCGCGCTCGACGTGCGCCTCGACGAGGCCGCCACGCCGTGGGTCGCGACCCACGGCTGGCAGCGGCAGTCGGCGCGCTCGCTGTGGGACGCCGTCGCGCAGTTCGAGTCCGCGGGGCTGCGGCACGTGCTGTGCACCGACGTCGCGCGCGACGGCGCGCGCTCGGGACCGAACCTTGCGCTCTACCGCGAGGCGGTCACGCGCTTCCCGCGGATCGCGTGGCAGGCCTCGGGCGGGGTGCGCGACGCGCGCGATCTCGACGCGCTCGCGGCGACCGGCGTCGCCGCGACGATCAGCGGCCGCGCGCTGCTCGAGGGGACGATCGACGACGAGGAGATCCGCCGATTCTCGCCAAACGCCTGATTCCGTGCCTCGACGTACGCAACGGTCGCGTCGTCAAGGGCGTGCGCTTCCGCGATCACCGCGACGTCGGCGACATCCTCGAGCTCGCGGGCCGCTATCGCGACGAGGGCGCGGACGAGCTCGTGTTCTACGACATCGGTGCGAGTCCGGACGGTCGCACCGTCGATCGCGGCTGGGTCGAGCGGGTCGCACGGCGGCTCGACATCCCGTTCTGCGTCGCCGGCGGGATCCGCAGCGTCGCGGACGCCGAAGCGGTCCTCGCGGCGGGTGCGGAGAAGATCTCGGTGAACTCGCCGGCGCTCGAGGAACCCGGACTGATCGATGCGCTCGCGCGGCGCTTCGGCTCGCAGTGCGTCGTCGTCGGAATCGACAGCGAGACCGCCGACGGCGACTACCGCGTGCAACAATACACCGGCGACCCGCGCCGCTCGCGCGACGCGGCCCGGCGCACGCTCGACTGGATCCGCGAGGCGGTCGAGCGCGGCGCGGGCGAGATCGTGCTCAACTGCATGGCGAGCGACGGGGTGCGGCGCGGCTACGACATCGCCCAGCTGCGCGCGGCCCGCGCGGTGTGCGCGGTGCCGCTGGTCGCCTCCGGCGGCGCGGGAGCGATCGCGCACTTCGCGGACGTGTTCCGCGACGCGCGCGTCGACGCGGCGCTCGCGGCGAGCGTGTTCCATTCGGGGCAGATCGCGATCCCGGCGCTCAAGGCCGAGCTCGCGGCGCAAGGGATCGAGGTACGACTCGGATGACGGTTGCGCACGAAGCGGATTGGGACAAGAACGGCGGGCTCCTGCCCGCGGTCGTACAGCACGCGGACCGCGGCACGGTGCTGATGCTCGGCTACATGAACCGCGACGCGCTCGCGGCGACCGAGCGCACCGGTCGGGTCACGTTCTGGAGCCGCGGCAAGGGGCGGCTCTGGACCAAGGGCGAGTCCTCGGGCCACTGGCTCGAGCTCGTCGAGATCGCGCTCGACTGCGACCGCGACACGCTGCTCGTGCTCGCGCGGCCGCAGGGCCCGGTGTGCCACCGGAACACGCCGACCTGCTTCGGCGAATCGCCGCCGCGCCCGGCGACCGAGCGGGTCGCGTTCCTGCCGGCGCTCGAGCGACTGATCGACGCGCGGCTGCGCACGCGACCGGAAGGCAGCTACACCGCCCATTTAGCCGCCGCGGGAGCGCTGCGGATCGCCCAGAAGGTCGGCGAGGAAGGGCTCGAGCTCGCGCTCGCCGCGGCCGCCGAGGGCGACGCGAAGGTGCTCGAGGAGGCCGCCGATCTCCTCTACCACTCGCTCGTGCTGCTGCGCTCGCGGAATCTGCGGCTCGAGGACGTCGTCGCGATCCTGGAGGCGCGGCATGCCGCGGCCTCGTGACGCGGGACCATCGATCCTCGTCGAGCGCTCGCGCCGCCGCCTGACGCTGCGGGTGCCCGGTTGCGCGCCGCGCAGCTTTCCGGTCGCGGTCGGCCGCAACGCGAGCGCGGACAAGGCGGTCGAGGGCGACGAGGCGACGCCGCTCGGGGCCTTCGTGGTGTGCGCGAAGAACCCCCGCAGCCGCTACACCCGGTCGCTGTGCCTCACTTACCCGAACGCGGAGGACGCGGACCGGGGGCTGCGCGACGGGCTGATCGACGCGGCGGAGCACGCGGCGATCCACGCGGCGATCCGCGCGGGCCGGATGCCGCCGCAGACCACGCGGCTCGGCGGCGAGATCTACCTCCACGGCGGCCGCGGCCCGGAGGGCACCCGCGGCTGCGTCGCGCTCGACGACGCGGCGATCCACGAGATCTTCGAGACCGTGACGCTCGGCACACCGGTGCGGATCGTTCCTTGATGGAATTCTCGTACCGCGGCGCACGCGGCGCGGCAGGATGATCCCTGCCGCTGGATTCATCCAAACCCTCAAGGTTTCCGTCCGCCGGCCGCTAATATGTCAACCGGCTGCCGGACGTCACCCGCTCATGCTCGACAAACTGCAGGCTTTGCTGAAGACCTCGGTCAACTTTCCGAGTCCGCCGGCGATCGCACAACAGATCATCGCGCTCGCGGAAGACCCGGACAGCGACATCGTCCGCATCGCCACAACGATCTCCAAGGACCCCGGGCTCACCGCGAAGGTGCTCCGGGTCGCGAACTCCCCGCTCTACTCGAAGCGACGCCGCAGCAGCAACCTGCGCCAGGCGCTGGTCGTGCTCGGCCTGAACGCGGCGACCACCCTCGCGCTCGGCTTCTCGCTGGTGGGCAAGTACCGCAGCGTCAAGGGCAAGGGGATCGACTACACGCGATTCTGGCGCAAGTCGATCCTGAGCGCGTCCGCCGCGCGCGCGTTCGCCGAACAGCAGGGCGTCGGCGACGTCGAGGGCGTGTACCTCGGCGCGCTGCTGCAGGACATCGGCATGCTCGCGACCGACCGGGTGCTGCCCGACTTCTACGCGTCGCTCCCGCGCGAGCACACCCACGTACAGCTGTGCGCGTACGAGCGCGAGCGGCTCGGGATCGACCACGCGGCGCTCGGCGGGTGGCTGCTCGAACAGTGGCGGCTGCCGGAGTCCGTGTGCCGCAGCGTCGCCTGGAGCCACGGCCCGCCGGCGAGCGCCCACGGAACGCCGGACGGCATCGCGGCCGGTTGCATCGCGCTCGGCGGCGAGTGCGTCGAGATGCTGCTCGATCAGTCGCTCGGGAACCTCGAGGCGATCGCCCAGCACGCCGAGGAGTGGCTCGGACTCGACGGCGACCGGCTCACGATCGCGATCACGCGGATCGTGAACGAGATCCCGGAGACCGAACGGCTCTACGAGACCGCGCTGATGCCCGCGGAGCTCGCGGTCGCGGTGCTCGACCAGGCGCGCGAGCTGCTGCTGATCCGCAATCTCCAGGCGATCGAGCAGGTGACGACGCTCCGTGCCGCGACCGAGGATCTCGAGGCCCGCGCGGTCGCGCTCGAGGACATGCACCGGCGCGACCCGCTGACCGGCCTGTACAACCGCGGCCACCTGGACCGCGTGCTCGCCGAGGAATTCGAGGCGAGCACGCACGGCGGCTGGCCGCTCAGCGTCGTGTTCATCGATCTCGACCGCTTCAAGCAGGTCAACGACACCTATGGCCACCCCGCCGGGGATGAAGTGCTGATCGGCACCGCGCAGCGGATCCGCTCGGTCGCTCGCTCGAGCGACTGCGTCGCGCGCTACGGCGGCGAGGAATTCGTGGTCGTGCTCCCGGGGCTGCACGGGTCGGACGCGGAGGCCGTGTGCCGGCGCCTGCTGGTCCGGCTGCGCAACACGCGCTACGAGCTACGCGACGCGACGCTCACGGTCACCGCCTCGATCGGGCTCGCGACGCACGACGACCAGCACCCGTTCGACAGTGTCGCCGAGCTCGTCGACGCCGCGGACCGGGCAGTCTACGCGGCGAAGAAGAGCGGTCGGGATCGGATCGTGAATTTCGCGACCCGGGGAACCGGGTCCGCCGGAGTCGGGGGAGTCGCCGCGGTCGACGTCGCGGCCGACGCGAGCGCGCCGCCGCGCCAGGCGAGCATCTAGCGCGACCGGTCGCGGTCGCGGTCGCGGTCGCGGTTGCGCCACAGCGCCGACGCGCCGATCGCGAACCACACGACGTTCAGCGCGACCGACGGGGTCGCGCGGTGATAGCCGCTGTTCACGACGAAGCCGATCGCCCCGAGCACGTTCATCCACTGGTAGCGCTTCGAGCGCGACTCGAGCTTGCCGGCCGAGAGCAGATAATAGGCCCCGAGGATCGACGCGGCCGCGAACCAGCCGGCGAACTCGACGAACGCGCGCAGCGGCGTCAATCGCGCAAGTCGTCGACGAGGAACCGCAAGGTGCGGCGCAAGGGCTCCGCCGCCCCCCACAGGAGCTGGTCGCCGACCGTGAACGCGGACAGGTAGGTCGGTCCCATCGAGAGCTTGCGCAGCCGCCCGACCGGCACGTGCAGCCGGCCGCCGACCGCCGCGGGCGACAGCGCCCGCACGCTCTCGTCGCGCTGGTTCGGCACCACGCGCACCCAGGCATTGTCGGCGGCGATCAGCCGCTCGATCTCGGCGAGCGGCAGGTCCGCGTTCAGCTTGATCGTGAGCGCCTGGCTGTGGCATCGCATCGCACCGACACGCACGCACAGCCCCTCGACCGGGACCGGGCGGTCGGCGGTGCCCAGGATCTTGTTCGCCTCGACCCCCGCCTTCCATTCCTCGCGGCTCTGGCCGTTGCCGAGATCCTTGTCGATCCACGGAATCAGGCTCGCGGCGAGCGGCACGCCGAAGTGCGTGCGCGGCAGTTCGGGGCCCTCGAGCGCCGCCTGCACCGCGCGGTCGACGTCGAGGATCGTCGCGGCGGGATCGGCGAGCGCCGGTTGCGCGGCGCGCGCGAGCGTGCCCATCTGCTCGACGAACTCGCGCATCTGCTGCGCGCCCGCGCCGGAGGCGGCCTGGTAGGTCATCGCGCTGATCCACTCGACGAGGCCCGCGCGCAGGAGCCCGGCGACCGCGAGCAGCATCAGCGAGACGGTGCAGTTCCCGCCGATGAAGTCCTTGATCCCGCGGCGTCGCGCCGCCTCCATCACCGGCCGGTTCACCGGATCGAGCACGATCACCGCGTCCTCGTTCATCCTGAGCGTCGAGGCCGCATCGATCCAGTAGCCCTGCCAGCCCGCCGCGCGCAGTCGCGGATGGATCGCCTGGGTATAGTCGCCGCCCTGCGCGCTCAGCAGGATCGGCAGCTTCGCGAGCGCCTCGAGGTCGTTCGCATCCTCGACGGGACCCACCGCGCGGCCGATCGGCGGCGCCGCGGCGCCGGCCCGGGAGGTACTGAAGAACGTCGGCTCGAACACCTCGAAGTCACGCTCCGCGCGCATCCGCTCGAGCAGCACCGACCCGACCATGCCCCGCCAACCGATGATCCCGACTCGATTCACGCCGAACCCGCCCTCAGCCGCCGATGATGAATTCCCGCGCCGGCTCGCGCAGGTTGTAATTCGATGCCATCGCGTAACCATACGCGCCGCAGTTCGCGAGCAACAGCACGTCGCCCTCCTCCGTCGGCGGCAGCCAGCGGTCGGTCGCGAGCCGGTCGGCCGACTCGCAGATCGGACCGACGATCGTCGCGATCTCGGTCGCCGGTTCGCCGACGCGCGTCAGGTTCACCACCTCGTGGTGCGCGCCGTAGAGCGCGGGCCGTATCAGGGAGTTCATTCCCGTTCCGATGCCGACGTAGCGAACGTCGCCCTTGCCCTTGAGCTGCGTGACCCGCGAGATCAGCACGCCGGCGCGTGCGACCAGGTACCGCCCCGGCTCCATCCAGAACCGCAGGCGCGGGTAGCGCTCGCGCAGGCTCGCGACGCCGCGGTCGAGCGCCGCGAGGTCGACCTCGTCGCCGCCCGGATAGTCCGGGACGCCGAGACCGCCGCCGAGATCGACGATGCCCGCCTCGGGGAAGCGCGCGGTGAGCTCCGCGAGCAGCGCGCCGGTCTCGACCCAGCTCTCGGGATCGAACACGCCGCTGCCGGCATGTGCGTGCAGCCCGACCACCCGGACCCCGTGCGCGGCGGCGACCCGCGCGAACTCGCCGAGCTCCGAGACCGGCACGCCGAACTTCGAGTACAGGCCCGCGGTGCGCACGTGCTGGTGGTGACCGCGGCCGAAGCCCGGATCGACCCTGACAAAAATCTCCCTTCCTTCAAATACCTGCGGCCAATTCTTCAGAGGATAGATGTTATCGAGGGTCACCCGGGCGCCGCGCGCGAAACCGAACTCGTATTCGGTTCGCGGCGCGAAGTTCGGCGTGTACAGCACGTCCTCGGGACGCAGCCCGGGCACCGATGCGACCGCGCGCTCGAGCTCGCCCGGAGACACGCACTCGATCATGAAGCCCGCCGCGTGCAGCCGCCGCAGGATCGCCGGGTGACCGTTCGCCTTCATCGCGTACGCCCAGCGATCGATCGAGGCGACCCGGCGCAAGCTCGCGGCGGCGGCGTCGATCGCGTCGAGATCGTACACGTAGGCAGATTGTTCTTTTGAAGCTATTTCAATTAATTGCGATCGTTTATTCGAGTCATTCCACCATTGCTGGGTCGGCCGTTCCGGGGCCTTCGAGGTCGCGAACAGTTCCTGCCACGTGGGCCCGAGCACCTCGTCGGCACCGATCCGCTGGATCAGCCGCTCATGGAGCTGCTGCACCAGCCGGTCGCCCTGCAACTCGTCGATCACGAACGCGAAGTTCAGGTCGTTCGCCGCCTGGGTCACGAGATAGATCTTCTGGTCCTGGAACAACTCGAAGGCCGCACCGAGCTCGTGCAGGATCCCGCGGATGTTCTGACCGAGCAGGCTCAAGGACGCGCACGGTCCGATCACGCTCACCCGGCACAGCGCGCCGAGCGCACGGGTGAGCCGGTCGATCGCCGCGGCATCCAGGGTGTTCGCGGCCGGATCGAGCGACACGGTGACGTTGGTCTCCGAGGTCGAGATCAGATCGACCGACAACCCCTGGCGCTTGAACACCTGGAACGCGTCCGCGAGGAAGCCGACCTGGTGCCACATCCCGGGGCTTTCCATCGACACCAGCGTGATGCCCTTCTTGATCGCGATCGCCTTCACGCGCGCGGCGCTGTCGACCACGTCCGCCGAGACGATCGTGCCCGGCAGCTGCGGCGCCTGCGTCGCATAGACGTGCAACGGGATCCCGTACTGCCGCACCGGCATCACGCAGCGCGGATGCAGCACCTTCGCGCCATTGCTCGCGATCTCCTGCGCCTCGTCGTAGTGCAGCGCGCGCAGCAGCCGTGCGGTCGGGACGTCGCGCGGATTCGCGCTGAACATCCCGGGAACATCGGTCCAGATCTCGAGGCGCACGGCCGCGAGCTTCGCCGCGAAATACGCGCCGGAGGTGTCCGAGCCGCCGCGCCCGAGGAGCACGGTCTCGCCCGCCTCGTCGGCCGCGATGAAGCCCTGGGTGATCACGACCGACTCGAGCGCCGCCCAGTCGGCCTGCAGGCCCGCGTCCGGCGCGTAATCGCAGGTCGCGGACAGGAACGCCGCCTTCGCGTTCGACCCCTCGCGCCGCTCGGCGCGCAGCACGCGCCGCGCGTCGATCCAGGTGGTCGCGAGGTCCGCCGCGTTCAGGTAGCTCGCGCCGATCGCGGTCGCGAGCAGCTCGCCCATCGCCATCACCCGCGCACGCACCCGATCGCTCGACTCCCGCGTCTCGGCGATCGAGCGGGCGATCCGGCGCAATTCCTCGAGGAGCGATTCGAAGCGCGCGTCGGTCGCGACCCCGAGGCTCGTCGCGAGCGAGCGGTGCTTCGCCTCGATCGCCTCGAGCACGGGCTCGTGGCCGCCTTCGATCGCCGCGCCGAGCAGGGATTCGAGTCGATCGGTGATCCCGGAGAGCGCCGAATGCACGACCACGGGACGCAGTCCGTCCGCGCGGCGCGAACGGATCACGTCGGCGATGTTGTGCCAGTTGGTCGCGCTGGAGACGCTCGTGCCGCCGAACTTCAGCACGACCCAGCGGGGGGCTTCGGGGCTCATCGCCGGCGCCGGCGATCAGCGGTCACGTTCACTCTTCTTCGAAGGTGTCGCGCAGCTCGCGCGCGAGCTGACGGTCGGCCAGCACGTCTTCGACCCGGCTCCACGCGGCCTTGCCCCGTTTGCCCGGTGGCGCTGCCTTGGGGCGCCGTTCGGCCCGCTCCAGCAGGGGCTCGAATTCCTGCGTCTCCTCGCTGTCACCGAGGAATTCGTCGTCGATGTCGAAATGCTCGTTCGCTCGTTCGCTCATGGGTCGAGAAAAGCCCTTCAAATCAATGGGATCTACGGGTCACCCCGGGCACGAAGTTCGGCACTATAACGGATTCCGCCCGGCATTCAACACCATGGGGACATCCGCGGGGTGCATCAAGGTTCCGCGCGCCGCACCGCACGCCGGATAATGCGCTGCAGCAACCGCCCCGCTCGCACCGCCGGGGATGCCCCGGCGGCGGCGGCGGGTGGCGCTCAGGTCCCGGTGCGCGTGCTCGAGCGGCTCTCGGGCAACGCCCCGACGGCGATCGCGCGGTTCACCGCCGAGAGCACCGCGAGGAGCGATGCGGTGATGATGTTCGAGTGCATCCCCGCGCCGAACAGCGTGCGCCGCGCCCGCGTGGTGATCTCGATGTAGCAGACCGCCTTCGCCGAACTGCCCTGGCCGCGGGAGTGCTCCTCGTAGGCCAGCACGTCGAAGTCGAGGCCGATCGCATTCACGATCGCGTCGATCGGGCCCGACCCCTGGCCGTGCCAGGTCTCGACCCGTCCGTCGCGCTCGACCTGCAGGATCAGCCGCTCGCTGTCGGCGCCGTCGGTCGACGCCGCGAGCTGGTGCGAGCGGTACACGAACGGCTGCCGGGGCGCGAGGAACTCCGTGCTGAACAGCGACCAGATTTCTTCGGAAGTCAATTCCTTACCCGTGGTATCTGCAGCGGCTTGTACGACCTGGCTGAACTCGATCTGCAGTCGCCGCGGCATCACCAGCTGATAGTCGCGCTCGAGCAGGTACGCGATCCCGCCCTTCCCCGACTGGCTGTTCACCCGAATGATCGAATCATAGGAACGCCCGAGGTCGGACGGGTCGATCGGCAGGTACGGGACGTCCCACGCGCCCTCGGCGCCCCGGGCACCGAGCCCCTTCTTGATCGCGTCCTGATGGGACCCGGAGAACGCGGTGAACACCAGATCCCCGACGTACGGATGACGTGGGTGGATCGGCAATTGATTGCAGGCCTCGGCGCAGCGCGCGACCTCGTTGATGTTAGAGAAATCGAGTTTTGGATTAACACCTTGCGTATACATGTTAAGAGCAAGTGTCACGATGTCGACGTTGCCGGTCCGCTCCCCGTTGCCGAACAGCGTGCCCTCGACCCGCTCCGCTCCCGCCATCATCGCGAACTCGGCCGCGGCGACGCCGGTCCCGCGGTCGTTGTGCGGATGGATGCTGAGGATCAGCGAGTCGCGCCGGGCGACGCGACGGGCGAACGCCTCGATCTGATCGGCGTAGACGTTCGGGGTCGCGACCTCGACCGTCGCCGGCAGGTTCAGGATTGCCTTGCGCTGCGGGGTCGGTTCCCAGACCGCGGTCACCGCATCGCAGATCTCGATCGCATAGTCGAGTTCGGTGCCGGTGAAGCTCTCCGGGCTGTACTGGAAGGTCCATTCGGTGTCCGGGTAGCCGAGCGCGTGCTCGCGCACCGCCTCCGCGCCCCGGACTGCGATGTCGATGATCCCGGCCCGGTCGAGCCGGAACACCAGCCGGCGCTGCGCCTCGGAGGTCGAGTTGTAGACGTGCACGATCGCGCGACGCACGCCGACGAGCGCCTCGTAGGTCTTGCGAATGAGTTCGGGGCGCGCCTGGGTGAGCACCTGCACGGTCACGTCGTCCGGGATCAGCCCCTGCTCGATGATCTCGCGCACGAAGTCGTAGTCGGTCTGCGACGCCGCCGGAAAGCCGACTTCGATCTCCTTGAAACCGACCTTCAGCAGCATCTCGAACATCCGCCGCTTGCGCGCCGGATCCATCGGCTCGATCAGCGCCTGGTTGCCGTCGCGCAGGTCGACGCTGCACCAGGTGGGCGGCGTGTCGAGGGTTCGGTCGGGCCAGGTGCGATCCTTGAGGTCGATCGGGGCCGCGGGTCGATATTTGGTCGATGGATGTCGCAACATGCTCTTCACTCGCTCTACGAAGGGTTCACCGCTTGGGCGGGGTCGTCGGGAGTCTGTCCGGTCTTGTCAGCGCCGACCGTTGGCGCGAGTGGATTGCGCCTAGCGGCGCAGAAGCAGCAGCAGCGCATCGAGACCGCAAAACCGCGGTGCGCGAAGCGAGGGACCGGTGCCGGCATCGAAGTGCATGGACTGGAATCTAGCACCGCGGCGCCGCGGCACGCAAGTCGCACGACCCGTCGCGTGCCCGTCGCGCGCCCGCCGCGCGCCC
>JAGWPU010000106.1 GCA_028870355.1 Gammaproteobacteria bacterium
CACCGCGGCGGCGATGTCCCCGGGGCTCGCGAGCAGGGGCAACGCGGCTTCCGCGCGCGCGCGATCGGTTGCTTCGGGAGGTGCGGCGAGCGCCATCTCGGTGAGCACCATCCCGGGCGCGACCGCGTTCACGGTGACCCCTTTGCGGCCGAATTCCTTCGCTGCGGTCTTGGTCAGGCCGATCAGTCCCGCCTTCGACGCCGCGTAGTTGCCTTGCCCGAACTTGCCGCGCAGGCCGTTGATCGACGTGATGTTCACGATCCGCCCGTAGCCCTGGGCCGCCATGCGCGGGGCGACCGCGCGGATCATGTGGAACGCACCCGTCAGGTTGACCGACAGCACCGCCGACCATTCCTCGTCGCTCATCTTCGCGAGCGTGCGGTCACGGGTGATGCCGGCGTTGTTCACCAGCAAGGTCGGCGTGCGCGGCAGGCGCGCGACCGCGCTCTCCACCGAGTCCGAGCGCGACACGTCGACCGCACTGAATGGGTGGGGACCATCCCCGGGCTCACCGACGTCGAAGACGTGTACCGCCGCGCCCGCGGAGGCGAGCGCGTCGGCGATCGTCTTGCCGATGCCTCGGGCCCCGCCGGTCACGATCGCGAGCTGGCCGTTGAAATTGCAGTCGAATCGGGATTCGGGGACGGACACGATCGCTCCTTCGGGGGTCGGCGGCCGCAACGCGCTCAGGTCGCGAGCACGGCCTTGGCGCGCTGCCGGGTCGCCAGGTCGCGCAAGGTCGCGATCGTGATCGAGCCGAGCGTCGCCCGCACGGTATCGTCGATTTCGCGCAGCACCACGCCGAGGGCCGCCGCCTCCGCGGTATGGCGACCGAGTTCGCCGGTCTCCGGGCCTCGCAGTCCCCGCGGCTCGAACAACTCGATGATGTCGAGCAGGGTCGTGCGGCGCGCATTGCCGCTGAACTGGAACCCACCGCCCGCGCCGCGCACCGAGCGGACCAGTCCGGCACGCCCGAGCACGTTCATCACCTTCGCGAGGTGATTCGTCGAGATCCCGTATTTCGCGCCGATGTCCGCGACCGTGATCTGCCGGTTCGGTTCCGCGACGAGTTCCAGGATCGAGAAGATCGCGAGCTGGCTGGCGACCTGAAGTTTCATGTCAGAGGTCCTTCTCCAGCTGGATGTACGGCCCCGCCATCAAGCCTTCGCCGCGGAAGAACTGCATCGGCAGGATCGCATCGCGTGCGACCATCGTGCGCATCTTGCCCATGCCGGCCCGGCGGAACGCCTCGGCGATCGCCTTGAGCAAGGCTTCGCCGACTCCGCGCTCGCGCGCCTCGGGACGGACCGACAGCGCGTACACCCAGCCGCAGGGGTCGGAGCCGAACTCCCACGCGCGAATCTCGCCGATGATGAAACCGAGCACCCGCTCGGGATCGGTGGCCGGCGAGGCGACCAGGAAGATACCGGCCGGCGCACCACCGACGGACCGCTGCCGACGGTACAGCTCCATCCAATGCTCGGGCTTCGGCAAGCCGGTGACCTGCGCGTCGAGGGCGGTCACTTGCACGACATCGCGCCGCTCCGCGGCGCGGATCACGATCGCCGGCGCGCCCCCGCCCGGCGCTTCGACCGGCGCCGGCGCGCGTCCGGGCCGTTTCTTTCTCGAGTCGGTCGCTACCTGCTTCACATCAGCCTCTGCCGTTCCTTGATCGCCACCTCGAGCGCCGACTGCGGCCGGGAGCGGTCCGCAGCCTGGGAGAGTCCCGGTAGACGTTAAACAAGTATTCCGGTACTATAATACCCTAGAAGCTTGCGGGACACCAGATTCCTGAGGACCGCACGCCGCTGGCGCGAGGTGCATCATATGTTCGACCCGGGGCCGATTCCAGGAAAACGCCTGCTGCGCATCCGCCTGAATGGACGCTGGCGCGAGGACGCGGTCGCGGACGATCAACTGCTCGTCGACTACCTGCGCGACACCGCCGGCCTCACCGGCACCAAGACCGGGTGCGACGGCGGCGAATGCGGGGCCTGCACCGTGCTCGTGGACGACGAGCCAATTCCCTCCTGCCTCACGCTCGCGGCGCGCTGCGAGGGCCGCTCGGTCGAAACGATCGAAGGGCTCGCCGCCGGGGGGCGCCTGCACCGCTTGCAGCAGGCGTTCCACGAGAAACTCGGCGCCCAGTGCGGCTTCTGCACGCCGGGCATGATCATGGCGGCCGAAGGCCTGCTGCGAAGGCAGCCGGATCCGAGCGAGGCCGAGATCCGTGCCGCGCTCGCCGGGAACCTCTGCCGCTGCACCGGCTACGTGAAGATCGTCGAGTCGGTGCGGGCGGCCGCGGCAGCGGACGCGTAGGTGGCACCGATGCCGACGCTCGCCGGAACCCGCGACGGCGTCCCGTTGATCGACGGGATCGACAAGGTCACCGGACGCGCACGCTACACCGCCGATCTCGACCATCGGGGCGCGTTCGTCGGACGAATGCTGCGCAGCCCCTGCAGCCACGGGCAGATCACGCGCCTCGACGTCGAGCGCGCGCGGCAACTCCCCGGCGTCGTCGCGGTGCTCACCGGCGAGGACTTCCGCGTACCGTACGGCGTGCTGCCGATCGCGATGAACGAATACCCGCTCGCGCGCGGCAAGGTCCGCTATCGGGGCGAGCCCGTCGCGGCGGTCGCGGCGATCGACGCCGAGACGGCCGAGCGTGCGCTGTCGCTGATCGAGCTCGACGTCCGTGAGCTGCCGGCCTACTACGAAGCGGCGGAGGCGCGCGCGGCGGACGCGGTCCGGATCCACGACGACAAGCCCGGCAATCTCGAGCGCGAGGTGCACCACACGTTCGGCGACGTCGCCGCCGGATTCGCGGCCGCCGACCTGGTGCGCGAGGAGCTGATCGACTGCGCCGAGATCAATCACGCGCAGATCGAGCCGCATGCGGCGCTGGCCGAATTCGACCCGTTCACGAACCGGCTGACGATGCAGAGCGTCTCGCAGGTGACGTTCTACCTGCACCTGATGCTCGCGCGCTGCCTCGAGATGGACGAGTCGCGGATTCGCGTGATCAAGCCGTTCGTCGGCGGCGGCTTCGGGGCCCGGGTCGAGGTGCTGAATTTCGAGCTCGTGACCGCGATGCTCGCGCGCGCCGCCGGCGGCAAGGTCGCGATGGAGCTGTCGCGGGAAGAGACGTTCATCACCCACCGCGCCCGCCCGCAGACGCGGATCCGGCTGAAGCTCGGCCTCGGCCGAGACGGGCGGCTGCGCGCCTGCGAGTGCGAGGTCGTGCAGCGCGGCGGCGCGTACGCCGGGTACGGCGTGATCACGATCCTGTACGCCGGATCGCTGTTGCACGGCCTGTACGATCTGCCCGCGGTCAAGTATGACGGCTATCGCGTCTACACGAACACCCCGCCCTGCGGCGCGATGCGCGGCCACGGCAGCGTCGACACGCGTCACGCGTTCGAGGTGCTGCTCGACCGGATGGCGCGGGAACTCGGGCTCGATCCGTTCGAGGTGCGCCGCCGGAACCTGCTGCACGCGCCGACGCGGACGCTGAACGAACTCGCGATCATGAGCTACGGACTCGCCGAATGCCTCGATCGCGTCGAGTCCGCGAGCGGCTGGAAGGCGCGGCGCGGCCGGCTACCGCACGGCAAGGGCCTCGGGATGGCCTGTTCGCACTACGTGAGCGGCGCGGCGAAGCCGATCCACTGGACCGGCGAGCCGCACGCGGTCGTGAACGTGAAGGTCGACTGGGACGGGTCGGTGACCGCGTTCACCGGAGCCGCCGACATCGGCCAGGGGTCCTCGACGATGGTCGCGATCGCGGTCGCGGAAACGCTCGGCCTCCCGATCGAGCAGGTGCGGGTGATCGCCGCCGACAGCGCGACCACGCCGAAGGACAACGGCGCGTACTCCTCGCGCATCACGTTCATGGTCGGCAACGCCGCGATCGACGCGGCGCGGCGGCTGCGGGGGATGCTGACCGAAGCCGCCGCGCGACGTCTCGATTGCGACCCGGCGGACGTCGAATGCGCGGGCGGCCGGTTCCACGTGACGGGCGCAACCGACCGGGGGATCACGTTCGAGGAAGCGGTCAAGGCCGCGCTCGTCGACCAGGGTACGCTGACCGTGAAGGGTACCTTTACCTGCCCGCCGGAGGCGCAGGGCGGCAAGCATCGTGGCGGCGCGGTCGGCTCGACGATGGGCTTCAGTTACGCCGCCCAGGTCGTCGAGGTCAGTGTCGACGAAGACACCGGTCAGGTGACGGTCGACCGCGTGTGGGTCGCGCTCGACTGCGGTTTTGCGATCAATCCGCTCGCGGTGCGCGGCCAGATCGAAGGGGCGGTCTGGATGGGCATGGGTCAGGCGCTGATGGAGGAGACCCGGTACCTGAACGGGATGCCCGCTCACGCGAGCTTCCTCGAATATCGCATGCCGACGAGCCTGGATTCGCCACCGATCGACGCGCAGATCGTCGAGAGCATCGACCCGAACGGACCGTTCGGCGCGAAGGAAGCGAGCGAGGGCGCGCTCGCCTCGTTCGCGCCGGCGCTGGTCGCCGCGATCGCCGATGCGGTCGGGGTCGATCTCGATGAATTGCCGGCGACCCCCGACCGGATTCTCGATGCGTTGGTCGCACGTCGCCGCCGGCAACGACTCGACGCCGTCGCGGGCGGTGGACGATGACCGCGCCGCTGCCATTGCCCCGCCTGCGCCTGATCCGGCCGACGACGGTCGAGGCCGCGGTCGCCGCGCGCGTCGAGTGCCCGCAGCACGAGGTGCTCGCGGGCGGAACCGATCTGCTGGTGAACCTGCGCCGAGGACTCCTCGCCCCCCCCGCACTGATCGACATCACCGGGATTGCCGAGCTCGATGAGGTTCGCACGACCGCGGACCGTACGCGGATCGGCGCGCTCGTCCGGCTCGACCGGCTCGCGGAGGATCCCGCGATCGCGAGCCGGCACGCGGCGTTGCGGGAGGCCGCGGTCGCGGTCGCCGCGCCGGGACATCGACGCCTCGCAACGGTCGGCGGCAACCTGTGTCTGCAGACCCGCTGCATCTACGTCAATCAGAGCGCCTGGTGGCGCGCCGCCCACGGCGCCTGCCTGAAGAGCGGCGGTGAGGTGTGTCACGTCGCGCCCGAAGGGGCGCGCTGCCACGCCGCGTTCAGCGGCGACGTCGCGCCGGCCTTGATCGCGCTCGACGCCGAGATCGAAATCGCCGGCCCCGCGGGCCGGCGTCGCGTCGCTTGTGCCGACCTCTATCACGAGGAAGGGCGCGCGCACTTGCGCCTCGACTCCGGCGAGATTGTGACCGCGATCGAGGTACCGACCTCGATCGCGCACTCCGGGTACCTGAAGGAACGCATCCGGCGCTCGTTCGATTTCCCGCTCGCCGGCGTTGCGATCGCCTGCCGGACCGAGGGGGCGGAGCTGAGCGCGTTGCGAATCGCGGTCACCGGCACGAACTCGCGGCCCCTGCTGATCGAGGGGACCGATGCGCTCCTCGGTCGCCGGATCGACGAGTCCGTGCTCGCAGCCGCCGAGAAGCTCGTCGCCAGGCAGGTTCGCCCGATGCGCACGACCCTGTTCCCGGCGAATCACCGGCGCTCGGTCGCCGCCGCGCTCGCGCGCCGGCTGCTCGGCGCGCTCGGCGCACCGGACGCCGCGGCGGGCCGCGGCCACGCTGGAGGAACCGCATGAGTTGCCGGATCGTCGAAGTGCTGCATGAAGACCACGTTGCAACCGCCGCGTTCGTCGATCGCTTGGCGAAGGCGACCGCCGGGCCCGAGCGGCCGCGCAGCGCCGAGGACCCGGCGATCGCGCGCGTGCTCCGCGACGCGGCGTCCGCGCTCGGCGAGGAACTCGGTCGTCACTTCGACTTCGAGGAGCGTCCGCTGTTCGAGCGTCTCGCGGACGACGGCGAGCAGGAGATCGTCGCGCAACTCCTCGCCGAGCACGACGCGATCCGGCCGCTCGCCGCGACGCTCGCGGCGCTCGGTCGCGCCGCGCAGGCAAACGGCTTCACCGAGCCCTCCTGGGCCGAGTACCGGACCGTGGCCGCGCAACTGTGCGCCGCGTTGCGGGCGCACGTCGAGATCGAGGAACAAATGCTGCTGCCGCTGCTCGAGGGGTCGCTGGACGCCGAGACCGATGCACGGCTGCAAGCCGAATACGCTGGTAACCTTTGAGGTTCGCCGATGACACCCACGCCCGCTGCCCCTGAGATTCGCGTTCGCGCACTGCGCACCGACGATCTCGATCGCCTGGTCGCGATCGACCGCGCGCATGCCGGGCGCTCGCGCCGGCGCTTCCTCGCGAAGCGCCTGGAAATGCACGCTGAATGTCCCGCGGAATCCCTGCAGTTCGGCGCCGAGGTCGGCGGACGCCTCGCCGGCTTCGTGCTCGCGCGCGTACAGCGCGGGGAGTTCGGACGCACTGATTCGAGCGCGGTGATCGACGTGCTCGGCGTGGATCCCGCGAGCCGCGGCCAGGGCTGCGGACGCGCGCTGATGGAGGCGATCACGACCGAGGCGCGTGCGCGGGGGTTGCCCCGCCTGCACTCGCAAGCGGACTGGACGATGGGCGACCTGCTGCGATTCTTCGCGGGCGCGGGCTTCGAGCTCTCGAGCCGCCTGGTGATCGAACGGCCCGTCGCATTGCCCTTCGACGAGAATCCCGACGAGATTTGACCCCGGAGCGGATCACGATGCCGAAGAACACGAACGCAGGAATTCCGCAGCACGTCGGCGAGCCCACCGAAGTCGACTACGGCCGACCGCCGGCGCCGGACTACGGTCCGCTCGCCCGCGACCGCATCCCGATCCGCACGATCCGCGACGACGACGTCGCGGCGATGATCGAGATCGATCGCGAGATCACGGGGCGCGATCGCGGCGCCTACCTCGCCGCCAAATTCTCCGAGACCCTGGAGGAATCGGACCTGCGGGTATCGCTGGTCGCGGAGCTCGACGGTCGCGTGGTCGGGTTCGTGACCGCACGCGTCGGTCTCGGCGAGTTCGGCCGCACCGATCCGGCCGCCGAGATCGATACGCTCGGCGTCTCGCCGGAGGTTCGCTCGCGCGGCGTCGGCCGAGCGCTCCTGTCGCAGCTATTCGCGAATCTGGCGTCGCTGCGCGTCGAGCGCGTCGTGACCGAAGTCGATTGGAACGATCACGACGTGCTCGCGTTCTTCGGACACTGCGGATTCGCGCCGTCGCGCACCCTCGCGTTCGATCGGTCGCTCTGAGGGAACATCGGGCGCTCCGGGGGGAACCGCGACCGCGAGCGCGCACCCGGCGGACCGGCGCTCGCCGGCGCGCCGCACCGATCACGGGCGTTCCGCGCCGGCGCGGCCCGCGCGCCGTCTCAGCCGTGCAGCTGCTGGTACTTCGCGAGCAGCTCGTCCTGCGACTCGGCGAAGTCCGGGTTCGGGACGATGCAGTCGGCCGGGCACGCGAGCTTGCACTGCGGTTCGTCCTCGGCGCCCACGCACTCGGTGCACTTCATCGGGTCGATCACGTAGATCGGTCGGCCCGCCGTGATCGCCTGGTTCGGGCACACCGGCTCGCAGGCGTCGCAGGCCGTGCAGCTTTCGATGATCATCAATGCCATGTCGCGAATCCTCCGTCCTGTGCGTCAAGCCGCGCGCGCGATCTCGCCGCGTTCGACGAGTCGATCGTACCGATAGGCGCCCCAGAGCGCCGCGCCGAGCGCGCCGGCGAATGGCGAATCCGCGTGAGCGCGGATCGTCGCCGTCATGCCTTTCATGTTACCCGCTTCCTCGTTGAGTGCGGCGACGAGACCCGCATCGAGCGCGAGTCCGCCGGTCGCGAGCACGACGCCGCTGTTGGCGTCGATCGACTTCAGCAGCTTCACGAGCCGGCTCGCCATCGACAGGTGGATTCCCTTGACGATGTTCTGCGGCGTGATCCCGCGCGAGACCATGTTGATCACGTCGGTCTCGGCGAGCACCGCGCAGATCGACGACACGACCTCCGGATTGTCCGCCTGCTTCGACAGGCCACCGATCTCGTCCTGGGCGATGCCGAGGTAGCGCGCGATGTTCTCGAGGAATTGCCCCGATCCGGACGCGCACTGACTCGTCATCTTGTATTTCAGCACCTTGCCGCGTTCGTCCATCGAGATCGCGCGGCCGTGCAGCGCGCCGACGTCGAGCGCGGCGCGCGCCTGGGGGTCGAGATAGATCGCGCCCCGGGCATGGGTCGTCATCGAGTAGAAGTGCCCGGTGTGGAACGGCACGCTCTCCCCCTCGCCGGTGGTCGCGACGTACTGGACTTCCTTCTCCCCGACCTTGGCGTCCTCGAGCACCTGGTCGAAGCACACGCGCGCGAGCTCGATCGGGTCGCGCTGCCGGATTCTCATCAAGGACCGCGACAGCCATTCCGCGTTGCCGTCCTTCACCCGCATCAGCACCGCTTTCACGGCGCCGGTGCCCACGTCGATGCCTGCCGCGATCGTCGTCATGCTCTGCCCTCCGGTCTCGAACCGCCTTCGTACGCCCGTCGCGCGAATTCCGCTGCGCCGAGCGCCCCCGTATAGATCGAATCGGGATTGATGTTGATTGCGACCTCGCCGTAGTTCTCCTTCACGACTTGCCGCAGTTCCCGCACCGCCGCCTGGTTCTTCGCGACACCCCCGGTGAACGTGAACTCGTTGGTCACGCCGCCGGACCTCGAGATGATCGAGATCGCACGCAGGATGATCGCGCGGTGGAGACCCGCGACGATGTCCTCGCGCCTCTCGCCGAGCGACAGGCGGTCGCGCAGCTCCGCGCCGGCGAACACCGTGCAGGTCGAGTTGATTCTCGCCGGCTTGTCGGACTTCATCGCCATCGGGCCGAGCTCGTGCAGGCCCATGTTCATCTCGTCGGCGATGTAGCCGAGATAGCGCCCGCACCCGGCGGCGCAACGGTCGTTCATCTGGAAGCTCGTGACGATGCCGTGCCCGTCGACCTGGATGCCCTTCGTGTCCTGACCCCCGATGTCGAGCACGGTCCGCGTATGCGGATACATCAGATGCGCGCCGAGGCCGTGGCACAGGATCTCGGAGCGGATGTGCTCCTTCGAGAACGGCAGGGTCACGCGTCCGTAGCCCGTGCCGACGAGATACGACTCCTCGAGGTCGATCTCGAGCGAGGACTCGATGCGTGAGCGAATGCCGTCGGCGGCTCCGCTCCCGATCCCGTCGGTCGACTCGAGGACCCGCGCGAGCGCGCGCCGGAACTGCTCGCTCAAGGCGCCGGACGGCGGGCGATTCTCCACCTCGATGATCGCCTTGTCGTACGCGTTGAGCAGAACCTCGTACGGGAACGCCCCCTCGCGCGCAACCGCCTCGGCGTGCTCGTAGAACCTCGCGCCGGCGATGTCGCGGAAGAAGTCGGACTTGCGCTTCGCGCCCGGAGCGAACAGGTCCGGCGCTTCGGCGCGCAGCCGCCGGAAGGTTTCCGCGAGCGCCTCGCGCAGCCGATCCTCCAGCGCGGCGAATCGGCCGCCCTTCAGCTGGCCGACGCACGTGGCCTCGAGGTCGTCGAGGCGTTCGATGAACTGCTCGAGCCGGAACGAGCGCTCGAGACCCGCGAGGAAGTCGCCGAGCCCGTCGCCGAGGAGCCCCGCGTCGGTGAGTGCACGGCGGAACAGGGTGAAGCGCCCGTCGACGCGCGCCTCCTCGCCGGCGACCCGCGCTGCGGTCGCGTAATTGGAACGGGAATTCGTGATCCCGCGCCCGATCACCTGCTGGTTCTCGTCGATCAGCACCGACTTCGTCGTCGTCGATCCGAGATCGATGCCGACGAAGGTCTTCATCGACTGTGCGCTCATGCCGCGCTCCTCGCGCTCGCGCGCCGCTGTTCGACCATCTGGAAGTAGCTCTCGAGGCGGTTCTTGATGTTCGCAGCCGAGAAGTACCGCGGGTCGACGAGATCCGACTCCACGAACGCCGCCGGCTTGCCGGTGCGCTTCTCGACCTCGCGCATCATCAGGAGCTGGCCGGCCGAGAAGCTGTTGCAGCTCTTGATCGAATTGATCAGCAGACCGTCGGCGCCGTACTCCTCGACGTAGTTGCTCAGCATCTCGATGCGCATCGGGAGGCTGCGATTGGTGTACACGCCGAGGCAATACTCGGCGAGCGTCTCGAGCGGTCGCTGCGGATCGTGACGGAAGCCGAGATCGTACACGCCGCCGACCTTGGTGTAGCTCGACGCGACGACGACCGCGCCCTCGTCGTAGAACATCTTCCAGAACTGGCGGAAGTTGGTGTAGTTCGGCGGCCCCTCGACGACCAGCCGGTATTTCTCCGGGCCCATGTCGCCTTCCGGGGTGATCGGACCGGCGCCCGCGGCGACCCGCGCATCGATCTCCTCGCGCAGGAAGCGGTAGTACTGGATCGCATCCTCGGTGCCGCGGAACGCGCCGAAGATCGGCCCGATGTAGTAGATCCCGCCGAAGTACGCGTCGATCGGCGACGGCCGGCGACGCGCCGACTGCAGGACATGCACGAGGTTCTCCTCGGCCTGCGCGGAGCGCGCGAGCCGCTCGCGCAGCCGATCGATGTCGAACTTCACGCCGGACACGCGTTCGAGCTTCGGAATGACCTCTTCGCGCAACTGCTTGACCATGTACTGGATCATGTTCGGCGTGACCTTGCCGTCGCCCATGTAGGGCGTGTGCAGCATGATCGTCTCGCACTGGTACTGTTCGCGCAGCAGCTCGAACCACTTCATGAACGTGAAGCAGCCGGTATAGGAGAGCAGGAGCACGTCCGGATTCGGGAAGGGCTTGCCGTTCGGCGCGATGTTGCCCTTCGCGATCATTCCGATGTCGGACTTCACGTAGGTGCACACGTCCTCGGAGTGACCGAGCTTCTCCGCCTCCAGCACGTACTGTCCCGACGTGCGGCGCAGGCCGTTCTGGATCGCGTTCACCTCGGGGAGGTTGTTCACGAGATCGAAGCAGCCGATCAGCTCGTTCAGGTTCCCGGGCACGAAGGTGCTGCAGACCTTCTCACCGGTCTGGGGCACGGCGGTGAGGCGGTCGTAGTGGGCTGCCATCATCTCCTTCTGCTTGCGCATGGACGCGTCTTTCTCGACGTCCGCGGCCTTGCCTTTCATCGTCGCGACGTTGGTGTTCACTGTCCGCTCCATAGTTTGATCGAGTCGGCGAAGGTGCCGGCCTGCTCGCGAATCGGCTGCATCTGGCCGGAGTTCTCGGCGTACTTGAAGGAGACGTAGGGAATGCCGGCCTCGCTCAACGCGTGCTGCAGCATCGGTCGATCGAGGAGCGCCGGATCGCAGAAGCTCGGCGAGGCGAAGATCACGCCCTCGGCCTTGGATCGGCGCACCGCCCGGACCAGGTGCTGCCCCTTCTCGCGCGCGTTCGGCTCGTACTTCGCGGCGGTCGATTCCGAGTGGTGCAGGAACGCGAGTGCGAGGTTCTGCAGCGGGTCGCCGTCGGTCGGCACCTCGGCGGTGAGCCAGCGGGTCACCAGCAGCAGATCGTCGTCGACCACGTAGCATCCGGCGAGTTCGAGCGACTTGATCAGGTTGAGCGGCGGCTGCTCGCAGAAGACCCCGGCGACCACGACGCGGCAGTTGTCGCGGCGCGGCCGCTCGACCGCGCGCGCCGCGGCGAGATAGTCGCGCAACAGCTCGCTGTGCTGCTCGACCGGCAACACGAGCCCGGCGCGCATCAACAGGTAGACCTCCGCCGCCGGGACCTGCCACGGCTGCGCGATCCGGTAGTCGTAGAGTTCGCGGACCAGCCGGCGGTTGTCGTTGTACGCGACGATGGATGCGCGCAGGGCCTCGTCGGTGACCGGCGCGCCGCGCAGCTCCGCGAGCGCGTCGCGCAGCTCGGCGAGCTCCTGGGCGTAGTAGTTGCCGCCGATGTCGTCGCGATAGTTCTGCGGCACGTCGAAGTAGCGCGAGTAGACGTGCGGGAACATCAGCTTCCACATGCCCGAGAGGTTGCGGATCACGTCGCAGATCGACGGGAACAGCATGCCGTCGACGAAGTCGAGCCGGCCCGACACGCCGAGCTCGATCGTCGAGCGGGGAATGCGGCAGATGTAGCTTTGGTAGTAGGCGTCGCCGTGGATCACCTCGAGCTGATCGCCGCCGCCGACGATCCCGAGCGGCAGCATGCCGGCGGCGTGGATGATCTCGCGCGGCACGTAGATCGGCATGTAGCCGATCACCTTGCGGCCGGGCGCCGCGGATTTCCATTCGCGGGCGGACGAGAAGTGCAGGTCCTCGAACAATGCCGAGGCCCTGGCGACGATGGTGGCGGTGTCTGGCATGGTCATCGGTGCTCCCACGTGGCGGGACGCTTCTCGAGGAACGCTTGCAGCCCCTCGGTCGCATCCCGGGTGTTCATCAGTCCATCGAGATAGAGCCGCTCCACGACCGCGAGCTTCTCGCGGACGCGCGCGGTGAAATCCGCACGCGCGGCCTGCAGCGCGAACCGCAGGCTCGACGCGCTCTTCGGCAACAGCTGCTCCTCGACGTACCGGCGCGCGGCGGCGGCCGGGTCGGGCGTCGCCTCGACCGCGAGCCCCAGCCGCACGGCCTCGAGGCCGCTGAGGGAGCGTCCCGACAGCAGCCAGTCGGTCGCGGCGGCGGCGCCGATCAGCTCGGGCAGCAGGCACGAGGCCGCCGGGGCGAACACGCCGAGCTTGATCTCCGGCTGGCCGAGCTCCGCGTCCGGCGCGACGAACAGCAAGTGCCCGGACAGCGCCACCTCGAGTCCGGCACCGAGGCACTTGCCGCGGACCGCGACCAGCACCGGCACCGGCGAGTCGAGCAGGCGCCCGATCAGCCGATGCAGCGCGGTGAGCATCGCGCGGCACTCGCCCGGCAGGTGCTCGGCCACGCTCGCGCCGAAGCTGAAATGCGGGCCGTCGGCCTCGAGGAGGATCGCGGTCGACGCGGCCGGCAGGGCCTGCGCGAGCGCGGCGTCGAGGGCGGCGATCATTTCCGCGTCGATCAGGTTCGCCTTCGGGCGCGCGAGTCGCAGGCACAGCAAGCGGCCCTCGGCCTCGAACCCGACGTCGAGCGGCGCGCTCATGCCCGCCGCGCCCCCGGCTGGATGCGGTCGGTCAGTTCGTCGCTCCAGGGAGCGTTGTTCGCGAGCGCCCGGCGCAGCGCGATGAAGTCCACCTCGCGGCCGGTTTCCTTGGTGCCCTCGTTGAACGCGCGAAATCCGGCACGGGCCTCGGTCATCATGTTGAGCGCGAGCCACGCGCGGGAGTTCTCCTTGTTGCGGTTCCACGCGTCGAGCTTCGGCTTGCGCAGTTCCTCGAGCGTCTTGGTCGTGCAATCGGGGAACATGGACAGCAGCTTCGTGCAGTACTCTTCGACCTTGGCGTCCAGCAGCGACAGGTCGATCGTCCCGCGTTGCATCAGCGCACGCCCGGCGGCGAGATCCGCGCCGGTCTTCGGCTTGCCGTACGCCGGGCGACCCCAGGCGTCGTGCATCCGGGCGAGTTCGATGGCCGGGTTCGGGACGAACTGACCGTCCACCTTGAGCGCGGGCACGACGTCGGTGATCAGGCCGATCGCGAGCGCTTCGTGCGCCGAGAACGGTTCGCACAGCACACCGGCGCTCATCGCCCGTTCGACCCCGACGAGTACCGGCAGGAAGTCCGTGCTCCCGCCGATCGGTGCGGAGCCGTGTTTCGGGCCCGCCTGACCGAAGCGCGCGAGGTCCTGCGCGATGCTGAAGTCGCAGGCCATGCCGATCTCCTGGCCGCCGCCGATGCGCATGCCGTTCACGCGGCAGATCACCGGCTTGTCGCAAGCGAGGATCGAGCTCACCATGTCGTTGAACAGGCGCATGTAGGCTCGGTATTCCTGCGGCTTGCCGGCGTAGTACTCGGCGTATTCCTCGGTGTTGCCACCGGTGCAGAACGCCCGATCGCCCGCGCCGGTGAAGACCACGGCGACGACGTCGCGGGCGACGCTCGCCGCGCGGAACGCGAGGATCACGCCCTTGACCATCTCGGTCGTGTAGGAATTCAGCTGGCTCGGGTTGTCGAGCGTGATCCACGCGTTGTACAGATCCGGAACGACTTGACCGTCGGCGCTTCGCGCCGGCCGCTTCTCGTAGCGCACCGCGGCGCTGACGGCCGCCCGGACTTCCTCGGACACCAGGGCGTGGTTCGCTGCGGACGGCGCGGACGGCGCGGCGGTTTTCGCGTTCATGGACGTTTCTCCTGACGGGACGATTGAGACGACGCGGCCGACGGCATCATCACGGCACGGCGCGTGACCGCACCCCGGTGCACCGCGTCGAAGACCTCGTTGATCCGCGCGAGCGGGTGCCGCTCGATGAACGGCGCGATCTTGACCGCGCCGTCCTGCACCAACTGCAACGCGGGCGGGTACAGCGCCGGCGGGCAGCCCCAGTTGCCGAGTGCGCGGGCATGGAACGCCATCAGGTTCGACAGCCGGATCTCGACCTTGTCGGTCGTGAAGCCGACCACCGCGAGCGTCCCGCCGCGGTTCAGCAATCCGAACGCGCTTTCCTGGCCGGCGCGGGTTCCGGAGCACTCGAAGATCGTCCAGTCGGACTTGTCGCGCAAGCCCTGCGACTTCGCGAAGCCCTGGATCGCAGATTTCAAGTCGCGAGGTGAGACAGAGCGCGCGTTCAGCCGCAATCCGACCGCCTCGTCCGGCAGCGCGGCGAGCTTCGCGTCGTTCACGTCGATCGCGACGACCGTCGCGCCGAAGGTTCGGGCAATCTGCGTGCAGTATCCACCGACGCCGCCGACGCCGTTCACGACCACGAGATCGCCCGGGCCGACCCCGGCCTGGACGACCGCCTGGTACGGTGTGGTCACCGCGTCCGCGACGACGCTCACGTCCGCGAGCGCGAGTCCGGCGGCAGCGAGCCTCGACTCGTCGACCGGGCACAAGCCGCGCGCCGGCACGACGACGTGGGTCGCGAACCCGCCGTGGACGTCGTTGCCCGGCATGATCTGGTTCGGGCAGATCGTCGGCTTGCCACGGCGGCAGGCATCGCACTCGCCGCAGGGAATGACCGCGGCGACGATCACCGCCCGGTCCACCCAGTCGCCGGCGCCCTCGCCCGCGGCGCTCACCCGGCCGCTGATCTCGTGACCGAGGCACAGCGGCACCGCATGATTGGTCCGCACGCCGTCGTAATAGAAGCCGAGATCGGTGTGACACACGCCGCAGCCCGCGACCTCGACCACCACCTCGCCGGGACCCGCCGCCGGCACGAACGGCTGCGGCACCAGCGGTTCGCCGATTCCCGTCATCATCCAACGTATCGCTTCCATCGACCTGCGCCTCTGCCGCGCGACCTGGGGCCAACCCTCGCAACGGCTATTCTGGTATTCGGGTACCAGATTACGCGATTGATCCGGTCGCGTCAATGCCCGAGATGATCCGGCGTCCGCCCGACCAGGGCCGTCCGCGGGGTTGACAGCCGCCCCGGTCGGGATTTATGGTATTCTGGTACTTAAATACCTCCAGGCGCTCCGTCATGGAGCCCGGCGAGGCGGGAGGTTCACGATGACGTCGGGCGCCAGTAGCGTGTCGGTGGCGATGGTCGGCAGCGGTGGGGCCGGCGTGCTGACCACCGGCGAGATGCTCCTCGAGGCCGCGTGCGCGGCCGGTTGGAACGGCCTGCTGACCCGCTCGGTCGGGCCGCAGATTCGCGGCGGCGAAGCCGCCTCGCTCCTGCGGCTCGCGCGCGCGCCGGTCGAGTGCATGGCGGATCAGTTCGACTTGCTGGTCGGCATCGACTGGGTCAACGCCGGCCGGTTCGGCGACGAGATTCCGCTCGGCCCCGCCAGCCTGCTGGTCTGCGATCCGGCCGCCGGCGCCCCGCCGCCGATGGCCGCGAACGCGAAGCGGGTGATCCAGCTGCCGATCGCCGAGCTCACCAAGGCCCATCCCGCGTGGCGCGCGAACATGATCGCGCTCGGCGCCGCGGGCCACCTGCTCGGTCTCGACGAAGCGGCGCTGCACGGTGTGATCGCGAAGCGCTTCGCGACGAAGGGCAGTGAGGTCGTCACGGCCAACGTCGCCGCTGCCGCGGCCGGCGCTCAGGCGGTCGACGGCGACCGCGGCCGGGTCGCGCTCGCGCCGGTCGCGCCGGCCGCCGCGAAGCGCTGGCTGATCACCGGCAACGAGGCGGTCGCGCTCGGCGCGCTGCAGGGCGGTATTCGCTTCGCGGCCGCGTATCCGATCACCCCCGCCTCCGACATCCTCGAGTGGCTCGCGCCGAACCTCACGAAGGTCGGCGGCACCCTGGTGCAGGCCGAGGACGAGCTCGCCTCGGTCAACATGATCATCGGCGCCTCGTACGGTGGCGTCCCGTCGCTGACCGCGACCTCGGGCCCGGGCTTGTCGCTGATGATCGAGTCGCTCGGGCTCGCGACCGCCTCGGAGGTGCCGATCGTGATCGTCGACGTGATGCGCGGCGGACCCTCGACCGGCATCCCGACCAAGTCGGAGCAGTCCGACCTGAACATCGCGGTCTACGGCATGCACGGCGACGCGCCGCACCTCGTGATCGCCCCGCAATCGGTTGGCGACTGCTGGGTTTCGGCCCACTGGGCGACCGGCCTCGCCGAAGCGCTGCAAGCGCCGGCGATCGTTCTGTCGGACCAATTCCTCGGACAAGCCCAGACCGCGATCCATCGGCCCGCCGAACGGCCGCCGGCCGGGCAGCGCCGGGTCGCCGACGGCGCGACCCTCCCGTACGCGCGCTACGCGCTCGGCGGGGACGGGGTCTCGCCGATGGCGATCCCCGGGACCGCGCACTGCGCGTACACCGCGGATGGTTTGACGCACACCGAACGCGGCACGCCGACGAGCGGCGCGCGGGATCACCTCGCGCAGCTCGACAAGCGTCGCGACAAGCTCGACGGACACGAGTATGGCCCGCTGTGGGCGACGATCGAAGGCGAGAGCGAGATCGCGGTACTGACCTGGGGATCGCTCACCGGCGTGGTCCGCGAAGGCATCGCGCAGGCGCGCGCCGACGGCGTGTCGGCGAAGCTGATCGCGCCGCGCCTGCTGTTGCCGACCCGGCCGGCCGAGATGAGCGCCGCGCTCGCCGGCGTGAAGCGACTGCTGGTCGTCGAACAGACCCACGGTCAGCAGTTCCTGAAATACCTGCGCGCGCATTACGACCTGCCCGCCGCGGTCTCCGTGCTGCATCGGCCGGGCCCGCTGCCGATCCGGCCGCACGAGGTGCGCCGTCACCTGATCGAGGGAGGATCCCGATGAACGCTGCCGAACCGCTGAAGTGCCGACCCTCGGACTACAAGTCGGAGGTCAAGCCGATCTGGTGTCCCGGATGCGGTGACTACCACGTGTTGATGGCGCTGACGCGCGCGATGGCCGCGCTCGGCCTGCCGCCGGAGCGCCTCGCGGTGGTCTCGGGGATCGGCTGCTCCTCGCGGATCCCCGCGTACACGAACTGCTACGGCTTCCACGGCGTCCACGGCCGCTCGCTCGCGGTCGCGACCGGGCTGAAGATCGCGCGGCCGGACATCACGGTGATCTGCGCGAGCGGCGACGGCGACGGCTACTCGATCGGCGGCAACCACTTCCTGCACGCGTGCCGTCGCAACGTCGACCTGGCGTACATCGTGATGGACAACCACATCTACGGGATGACGAAGGGCCAGCCCTCGCCGACCACGGAGCCGGACTTCGACACGGCCCTCGCGCCCGGCGGTACCGGACTGCGGCCGTTCAACCCCCTGGTGGTCGCGCTCGCGTCGGGCGCAAACTTCGTCGCCCGCGCCTACTCGGGCAATCCGAACGAGACCGCCGAGCTGATCGTCGACGCGATCAAGCACCCTGGCTTCTCGTTCGTCGAGATCCTGAGCCCCTGCGTGACCTATCGCCCCGACCAGCGCTCGTGGAAGGACCGCGTTCATCCGGCACCGGTCACGCCGACCGACGACCCGGCCCGGGCCGCGCGCCGGCTGATGACCGACGACGGCTTCAATCTCGGCGTGCTCTATCGGGGCAATCGTGCACCCTACAAGCCCCCGACGGCGGCCGCGATGCTCGCACCGGAAAGCCTCGACGAGGAGTTCGTCGTATGAGCGGCGCGAACGTGCCCCCGGTGACCTCGGTGGCGGCGCTGTACGGGATCGCTCATCGGATCGAGGCGGACGCCGCCGAACGGTACGTGATGCTCGCCGACCAGATGGAGACGCACAACAACCTGGAGCTCGCACGGATGTTCCGCGACCTCGCGCGGGCCGAGCGTCTGCATGCGGACAAGATCCGGGATCTCGCCGGGTCGATCGGCATCGGCGACGGCGGCGGACCGATCGGTCCGTGGAAGTCCGATAGCCCCGAGGCCGCCGACCTGTACGCGGCGCGCTACGACATGTCGCCGCACGACGCGCTGCGCCTCGCGCTCGCGGCCGAGGAACGCGCGCTCGCGTTCTACACGGACCTCGCGGCAGCGAAGGTCGACCGCGCGGTGCGCGACCTCGCCGCGAGCTTCGCGGTGGAGGAACGCGAGCACGTCGCGCTGTGCCATCGGCTGCTCGAGCGCTACCCGCCGGCGAGTGCGGTGCGCCCCGGCGACCCGGACGCGCCGGGCGATCGCTGACCCGGCGCGCCGTCAGGGCTCGTCAGGATCCGCGGCGGCGCGCTCGCGGCGCAGCCGCGCCGCGAGGTCCGGCGCACTCTCGTCGCGATCGACGAGTTCGAGGATCGCCGCGAACCGGCGCAGGCCGCGTTCCCGCGTATCGCCGTAGCCGGTGACCACGCGCTGGCATTCGACGAGTTCGAGCGCCGCGTCGGGCATCGCGGCGATGCGCCGGATCCGCTCGCACCACGCGTCGATCCGCTGCATCTCGCGGCGATGACGCAGGCTCGCGCGCCGCCAACGGCGCAGTCGCGCGATCAGCCGCAACATCAGGTATCCCCGCAAGCCGCTGGTCTCGATCCGGCGCCCGCGCCGGAACAGCGGCCCGAGCCCGCGGATGGCGGCCGGGCTGCGTGCGAGCCGCTCGCCGATCGGCGCGGGCAGCATCTCGCAGAAGTCCTCGAACCGCGGATGCAGGTAGTCGGTCAGTTGCAGGATCTGCGCCGACCCCGCGCCCGCCTCCGCGCGCACGCGGTCGAATCGCTCCGCGCGCGTCTTCAATTCCGCGACGCGGATCGCGTCCTCGTACGTCATCCAGTTCGCGAGGCGGCGGGCGAATGCCCGGGTGAGCGCGAAATCGCGCGCCTCCCCGCCCGCGGCCCGATCGCTGCGCAGCGTCTCGCCGAGCCGATCGAGATACTCGCCCGCGTAGCGTGCGTCCTGATACTCGACCAGGCAGCGCACGCCGTCCCGGATCGCCGGGTGCAG
>JAGWPU010000107.1 GCA_028870355.1 Gammaproteobacteria bacterium
GCGCCTGCCTGGCCGGCCTGTTGCTCGCGCTCGTCGCGGTGGGCGCGACGAGCGCGCGGTCCGCGGGCCGCGCCCGGGCGGCCGGCACCGCGCACCCGGCGCGCGAGGAACGCGCGCCCTGGTGGCGGGGCGCGGTGATCTACGAGATCTATCCGCGATCCTTCCAGGACTCGAACGGCGACGGACGCGGCGACCTGCGTGGGATCGCACGGCGCCTCGGGTACCTGCAATGGCTCGGCGTCGACGCGATCTGGATCGCGCCGATGTACCCCTCGCCGCAGGTCGACTTCGGCTACGACATCTCGAACTACGAAGGCGTGGATCCTCGGTTCGGGACCTTGGCCGACATGGAGCACCTGATCGCCGCGGCGAAGCGGCGCCACATCCGGGTGATCCTCGACCTGGTGCTGAATCACACCTCGGACCAGCATCCGTGGTTCATCGCCGCGTCGAGCTCCCGCAGCAATCCCAAGCACGACTGGTACGTCTGGAGCGACGGCAAGCCCGGCAGTGGGCCGAACGCCCACGACGGCCGGGTGCCGCCGAACAACTGGGTGTCACTGTTCGGCGGATCCGCCTGGCAATGGGTGCCAGCGGTTCACCAGTTCTATTACCACGCGTTCTACCGCCAGCAACCCGACCTGAACTGGCGCAATCCCGCCGTGCGCCGGGCGATGTTCCGGGTGATGCGGTTCTGGCTGGACCGCGGCGTGTCCGGCTTTCGCCTCGATGCGGTACCGCAGCTGTTCGAGGATGCGACCCTGCGCGACGAGCGGCCACTCGGCGGCGTGAACGCATTCGGCGATCCGGTTCTCGATCGATCGCGGACCGAGGACCTGCCGCAGGTGCACGTGGTGATGCGCGAACTGCGCCGCCTCGTCGACGCCTATCCGGGCGATCGGGTGCTGGTCGGCGAAACCTACCTGCCGACCATCCAGGACCTGGACCGTTGGTATGGCGGTGCGCGCCACGATGAATTGCAGTTGCCGATGGACATGCGCCTCGGATTCCACGGCAACCACGATCACCTCGACGCCACCGCGTTCCGGCGCCGGATCATGGAAGCGCAGAGCGATCTGCACGGCTCCGAGCCGCTGTTCGTGTTCGACAACCACGACAACGTCCGATCGATCGATCGGTACGGCGACGGGGTGCACGATTCGCTGATCAACGAGCTGCTCGGGAGTGTGTTGCTCACCACCCGCGCGACCGCGCTGCTCTATTACGGCGAGGAAATCGGCATGCACACGACACCGCCGGCACGGCGCGCGGAGGTGCGCGATCCGATCGGCATCCGCGGCTGGCCGAAGGAGAAGGGTCGTGACGGCGAACGGACGCCGATGCAGTGGACCCCGGGTCCACAGGCCGGATTCAGCACCGCGGCGCGTACCTGGCTGCCGATCCCCGCGAATCACCTGACGATCAACGTCGCGACCGAGCGCGCCGATCCGAGCTCGCAGCTCAACTGGTATCGACGCCTGATCGCGTTACGCCGCGGCGCAGGCGCGCTGCGCGACGGGTCCCTCCGGATGCTGAACCCGGACGACCCGAACGTGCTGGCGTATCTTCGCGGCGGCGCGGACGACGGGATCGTCGTCGCGATGAACTGCAGCGCGGTCGCGCACACGGTGACGCTGCATCTGCCGGGCGCCGCGGTCGCTTCGGCCCCCGTCGAGACGCTGCTGACGAACGCACCCGGCCTGCGCGAGGTCCGGTCGCTGCGGAACCTGACGCTTCCGCCGTACGCGACCTGGATCGCGCGCCTGCGTGGCCGGCCTAGGTCTTCGGCTTCGCCGCGCTGAGCGGCGCCAGTACGCGGAATCGCAAATCGACGCTGCCGATCTGCACCTGATGCGGAACGCAATTCATGTCGTTGACGACGTCGCGCACCGTGTAGAGCGGCAGAAGACGCCGCGCGAACTCGTCGACGAGCTCGCAATCCCCCTCGCCGAGATCGAGCGCGAGCGGTGAATGCGCTTGCCAGCGCACGGTCTTCCACTGCGCCTCGACCGGCTTCGACTTCGCGTCGGTCGCGGCCGGCGCACCGGGCTCGAGCGGCACGAGTGTGCTGAACGACAGGTGCGCGATCGAGATGTGCTCCGGATGACCCAATGGCGCCGTGCAACTCGCGCTGACCCTCGCGTCGGATCGGGCGCCGGCCGCCCGCAGCAGGCGGCCGAGCACGCTTTCGAAGCCGCTGCAGGTGTAGTGCGTCGTGAACCCGGTAAAGGTGAAGTCGAGCTGATGGGTCTTCCAGACCGCCGCCACCGGCGTGGTCGGCGTGGTTGGCGCCATCGGAGCTGCGTACGCGACCGACGCGACCGACGCGACCGCGACGCCGGCGAGCGCCTTGAACCCTGTGAGACGTTTCATCGTGACCTCCGTGGTGATGCCGATTCCCGCGGCGCGATATCATCCGCCACCGGACGTTCCTTCGTCCGGTTCGACCGCGGCCGAGCCGTCACAGTTCCACCGGCGGATCATTCCTCCTCGATCGCGTCGGTGAGCACCGCGCGCCGGCGCGCGATGTAATCGCGCATCGCTTCGTCGGCGGCCGGGTCGATCCCGGGGTCCTGGTAATCGCCGAGCATCTTTTTCCACACGCGATTCGCGCGCTGCTCCGCGGTGAGTGCGCCCTCGAGCGACCACTGCTCGTACGACGAATAATCGGCGATCGCGGATTGGTGGAACGCCGACTCGAAATTCGCCTGCGTGTGGCCGCAGCCGAGGAAATGGTTGCCCGGCCCGACCTCCCGGAACGCCTCCAGCGCCTGCCCTCGATCCGACAGATCCATCCCCTGCGCCAGAACCTGCATCATCGCGAGCTGATCGGCGTCCATCACGAACTTCTCGTACCCGGCGACCAGCCCCCCTTCGAGCCAGCCAGCCGCATGGGTCACGAGATTCACGCCGGCGAGCAGGGTCGGCAGCAGCGTGTGCGCGCTCTCGTAAGCGGCTTGCGCATCCGCGACCTTCGCCGAGCACAAGGAGCCGCCGCTGCGGCACGGCACGCCGAGACGCCGGGCGAGCTGTGCGGTCGCGAAGATCATCTGCGTCGCCTCGGGAGTACCGAACGTCGGCGCGCCGGTGCGCATCGAGATCGCCCCGACGAAGGATCCGAGGATCGCGGGCGCGCCCGGCCTGACGAGCTGCGTGAGCGCGAGTCCCGCCATCGTCTCGGCGAGGATCTCCGCCATGCAGCCCGCGGCGGTGACCGGACCCATCGCGCCCGCGAGCACCGCCGGTACGATGATCGTCCCTTGATTCGCGCCCGCGAACTCGCGCAGCGCACCGAGCATCCGGCCGTCGAACACCAGGGGCGAGTTGGAGTTGATGTTGCCGAGGACGACCGTGTGATCGTCGAGGAACGCGGCGCCGAACAGCTGCCGCGCGATCTCGATCGCGTCGCGCGCATGGCTCGGGGTCTCCGGCGTCGCCTCGCAGCCCTGATCGCTGTGACGGAAGAACGCGTACTGCACGTCCAGGTGGCGCTTGTTCGGCGGGATCTCCATCGGCTCGCACATGCACCCCCCGGAGAAGTGGATCGCGGGGGCGACGTGCGCCAGCTTGATGAAATTCGTCAGATCCTCGAGCGTCCCGTAGCGTCGGCCGCGATCCAGATCGGTGACGAACGGCGGGCCGCCGACCGGAGAGAACACCGTGGCGTCGCCGCCGAAGCGCACGCTGCGCGCCGGATTGCGCGCGTGCAGCGTGAACTCGCGTGGCGCAGTCCGCAGGAGCCGCCGCGCCATCCCGCGCGGGATGTGCACGCGCTCCCCGCGCACGTCGGCGCCGGCGTCGCGCCACAGGCGCAGCGATTCCGGATCGCGGCGGAACTCGATGCCGATCTCCTCGAGGATCGTCTCGGCGTTGTTCTCGATGATCTCGATCGCCTCCTCGCTCAGGAGCTCGACCGGCGGCAGACGGCGCCGGATGTAGGAATACTTCGCGGCCGGCGCATTCGCCCGGGCACGGCGGGCGTCGCGGCTGCGACGCATCGATACGGAAGCGGTGGTCATCGTGTCGAGTCCTCCCCTCGAGTGCGTGGCCGGGCTCAGAACCAGCCGTAGTTGAAGCTGACGCTGACCCGCTCCGCACGCACCGGATTCACCGGGACCTCGTGGCGCAGCCAGCTCTCGAACAGCACGAGATGTCCCGCCTGGGCGGGATAACTCACCCAGACCCGCGCCGAGCGTGGTACCCGGACGCGACGCGGCGGCGCCGCCATCATCCGGTCGAGCCGGGGATCCTCGAACTTGATCCCGGCACACCCCGGCGGTGTCTGCACGTAATAGGTACCGCTGATCGTCGACAGGGGATGCAGATGCCAGCCGTGCGCGATGCCTCGCGACATGATGTTGACCCAGCAGTCGGTCATCTCGAGCGGTCGGCCGGCGAGGTCGAGGTGCAAGGCGCCGACGAACGCTTTCACATGCGGCGTGATCAGATCGCGCAAGCGCGCGAACGTCGGCGACAACCCATGCAGCCGGTTCACGGACCCATACGAGGTGAACCCGCCGGGATAGTGCGCCCGCGACCAGCGCCGTCCCGCCGCATCGTCGATCCGCAGCTGTCGGCACTCGCGCAGCAGATCCGCATTCAGCGCCGCGATCCCGCGGTGGCGAATGCGCGCCCGATACACCTCGGTCGCGAACAGGGACTCGACGGGCATCGCTGCGCCGGCTATTCGGCGTTGTCGGCGATCGTCTTCGCGACCGCCGGCCGCGCACCGACGAGCGCCGCGTGCACGGCGAGCGCCGGTACGCGCCGGTGCAACTCCGCACGCTCCCCGGGGTACCAGCCGGCGAGCATGGACAGGTACCCGTCGGCGAGCGAGTACTCCGCACCGAGTACGTAGGGGCCGAGGTGCGAGGCGATCAACGTCAGATCGCGCAGATAGTCTTCGGCCGCCCGCTGGCGGACCGCGTCCGCGCCCTCGGCGCCGAGGGTCGAGTACCGATCCGAATAATAGGTACGCAGCGCCGCGTCGTACACGTTGGCCGACAGGAACACGAGCCACTGCAGGAACCGCGCATGCGCCGGCGTCCCGGCGGCCGGTGCGAGGCGCGCTTCGGGGTGCGCGAGAGCCAGATGGATGAGGATCGCGGCCGATTCGAACATCACGCTGCCGTCAGGGAGTCCGAGCGCGGGAACCCGGCCGGTCGGGCTCAGCGCGCGGTACGCGGCCACGTCGGCATCCGCCGATCCCACCCAGACGCGCTCGTAGGGTGCGCCGATTTCCTCCAGCGCGATCTGGACCGCGACCGACCCCGAACCCGGCCGCCCGTACAGCGTATACGTCGACATGATCGCTCCCCGTTCCCTTGAACCCCGCCGCGATCATAGCGCAGGTCGGTCCGGCCGCCGCCAGCTTCGATCAGACCAGCGAGGGCGCGGGCGTCGTCCGCACGACGATCGTCCCGGCGATCTTGTCGTGCCACGCCTGCTTGTCCCGGTCGATCGCGATCCAGATGAATCCGAGGCCGGCGACCGCGAGCGACAGGAAGCACGCGAGCGCGCGCACGATTGCGGTCGGCCAGTCGAGCGCTCGGCCGTCGGCGCGCACGACTTGCTGGTGAAGGATGATCCCGCCGACCGTCGAGCCCCGCAGCTTCCACATCACCGCGCCGTAGGTGGCGAGCAGCAGGAGTCCGACGTGCCCCCGATCCACGACCAGACTCGTGACGATCCCGACCAGGATCGCGTCGATCAGCAACGCGGCGATCCGGATCCAGAAGCCGGCCCGCGGGGCACCGTCGACCGCCGCGCACGCTGCGGGTGCGGCGGTCGACGCGGTCGCGGTGGTTGCAGCGGCCGCAGGCTCCGCCGCCGGCGGCGCGCTCGGCGACGTCCCGCCAGGGGTATCGCCAGCGCCCGCTTGCCGCTCGCGCACGATCAGGATCAGCGTGTACGCGACCGCGCCGAGACCGATCAAGGTGAGCGCCTGGTGCACGGCGAACCCCAGCCCCGGTACCACGTAGATTGCGGTGACGAGCAGCCCGCCGAGGAGCACGGTGACCGCGGGATGCGCGAACAGGCCGGTACTGCGACGGCCGGTCACGAGGCGCCCGACCCACACGAGCGCGACGGCCTTGCCGAACAGCTGGATGCACAGCAGCGAGACCGCGAGGAACGGGATCGCGAACACGCCGATGACCGTGATCAGCAACAGCATCACCAGCACCGGCATCGCCAGCAGCGCGAGCAGCGCGGCGAGGAGGGTGCGCCCGGGGCGCGACTCGAGCGTCGTCACGCATCGCGCGACCCCGTCGCGGAAGCCGATCGCAAGCAGCCAGTAGAAGGCAAGGAGCCCCCCGGCGACCCACCACGCCCACGCGAGGCCGGGCTCGAATGCGAGCGGACGCCCGTACAGCAGGCACTGCGCGATCCAGGGGCGCAGCCACTGGAAGTTTGCGAGCGAGCCGATCCGCACGTCCTGGACCTGTCCGTGCACGAGCGCGCCGGGAGCGCGCGTGACCGTGCCGCCGACCGCGACCACGTCGCCGCCGACGTCGGCGTGCGGGCCGAGCCGCACCGACCCGAACACCGCGACCGCATCGCCGCTGATCCGCGCATCGACGGTGGTGTTGCCGAACAGCGCGACCGCATCCCCGTCGACGTTGCCGGTCGCGGCCGTATCGCCGAACAGCGACACCACGGCATTCGACCGTCCGGCCGCGGTCGAGGATCCGAACACCGAGACGACCGCATTCGCGTGGTGGCCTGCGCCGAGCGCTGCATCGTGCCCGATGCTGACGACGCCGCCCGGGTGTCGCCCCGGGGCACCGCTCACGCTCAGCGTCGCGGTCAGGGTCGTCGACGGGCTCGACGACGCGTCGGTCGATGCCGGTGCCGACGCCGGCGACGAGGCCACGGAGGCGCTCCGGGCCACGGTGGCCGCACTCGGCTTCTCCGGACTCGGCTTCGCCGGCTGCGCCGTCCCGTGCACCGGCTGCGCGCCGCACACCGCCGCGAGCAGGACGAGCGGGAGCCCCAGAATTCGTGACTTCATTGACGCGTTCATGGCGATTCCGATTCCTTCCAGGCTCAGGATTCGAGGTACAGGGTTCGGTAAGCGGTTGCGCCGAGCCCGATCAGCGCGACATAGGCGACCGCGGCGACGACCGCGCCGCCTTGCAACCACTGCGGTCCCACGCCACCGCCGATCAGGCGCAGCGAGGAGTCGGCGGCGAGCAGCGCGCGCAACAGCTCACGCAGCATGAGGAACGGCCCGGCGACCCGCTGCAGCACCACTCCTGCGACCGACGCGATCCCGCTCGCGAGGCGCCAGGCCCCGAGGGTGGATGCGGCACAGACGACGATCAGTCCGGCACGCGGCAGGGGCGGCCACTTCGCGAACGACCGGCGCCACCACGGCAACGCCGCCCGCCGTCGCAATTCCGCGAACACGCGGTCTTCGAACCCCGGCGGTGCGGACCGCAGCGGCAACGCGCGCAGATCGCGATCGGCCCGCGCGGCGTCCCGATCGATTCGGATTTCTTCGGAGCGTCTCATCCGGCGTTCTCCAGGCTTTCCCGGTCCACGCCGAGCTGCCGCAGCAAGGGCAACAGCGCCGTCCTCGCGCGGCGAATGTCGGTCTTCACCTTCGCGAGCGAACAGTTCAACCGGGCAGCGATCTCGTCGTAGGACAGATCGTCGTAGTGAAAGAGCACGAGCGGTATTCGCTGATGCGCGGGCAGGCGTCGCAGCGCCTCTTCGATGGACGCGCGGCGCTCCTCGTCGAGCGCATCCCGGATCGGCGTCTCGGCCGCCGGGGGATCCGGCGGGGCCTGACCCGGCTCCTCGCGGTCGGCCCCCCAGTCACCGAAGAATCGCCAGCGCCGGCGGTATCGGTTCCAGTGATTGATCGCGAGGTTGGTCGCGACGGTCTTCAGCCAGCCGCCGGCGGCCGGATTCCCGCGCAGGTCCTCGAACCGCTCGTAGGCCTTCACGAACGTCTCCTGCGCGATGTCCTCGGCCTGCGCATCGTTCGCGGCCAAACGCGCAGCCGTGGAGAAGACTCGGTCTTGATGCGCGCGCATGAACGTCGTGAACTCCGTCGGATCGACCCGGGCTTCGGTTTGGGTACGCACGATCGTGGTCTCTCCCGTCAGCCGCTTAACACCGCGGGCGCGGAAAAGTTGCAGCCACCCCGGCCCCCGCGCCCGAGCGCGCGCCACCCCGGGGGGCCGCATGCTACCCTTGGCGCACTGCGGTATCCTCGGGGGCGGTGAAATCCGTGTACACGCAACCTTCGGCGCCTCGGACCATCGGCGGCGTCCTGGACGACGCGATCACGCTGTACCGTGAATGCCTGCCGCGGTCCTGGCCCCTCGCGCTCGCGCCGGAAGTGGTGCTCGCACTGACCAATATCCATCTCGAGTCACAATGGCCGGCGTACCGGCGCCAGGATCCGACCGCGATCCTCTCGATGCTCCGTTCGACCGACTTCGTGACCTCGATGCTGCTCTATTTCGTCGTGCTCCTGATATTCAACCTGGCGCTGACCGATCACATGCACGCGATCGCGACCGGACGGCCGGCGTCCAATGGCCGTTCGCTCGGTGTCGGCCTGCGCTTGCTGCCGCGCGCGGCGGGCGCCTCGCTGGTGATCGCGTTCGCGACCGCGATCGGCACCCTGCTGCTGATCGTCCCGGGAATCTATCTCGCCGGCGCACTGATGCTCACGTTCGTCGCGATGATCGTCGGCGATCTCGGCGCGCTGCAGTCGCTCGGGGAGAGTTACCGCCTGATCAAGGGGCACTGGTGGCGCGCGGCGACGATCTACACGGTCGCCACGATGATCGCCCTCGCGTTCTACCTGATCCTCGGCCTGCTCGCCGGCCTCGGCGCCGCCCAGGGCCCCGGCGCCAGCGCGCTCGCGATCGGGCTGCGCCGCCTCGCCTCCGTCGTGATCGGCACCCTGATGACGATGTGGTTCCCGGCCGTGCTGCTGTCGATTTATTACGATCTGGCGCTGCGCCGGCCCGGTGTCCCGACCCGCGCGGCGGGCGACCCGGCCGCGGGCTGACCCGCCGATCCGGTCTCGCGCACCACCAGTCGAGTCCCCGCGACGAGATCGCCGAGCCGCACGCGATCGGTCGTGACGACGCTCACGACGAGTCCCACCGCATACCCGAACGGCAAGCCGTCGATCAGCCGCAACGCGTTGCGAACCAGGATCGCGCGAACCCCCGGGTCCCGGCCATCGCGCCCGACGACCCGCACCCCCGCATAGCGTTTCCCCGGGGTCTGACCGCGCATCGCGAGCTCGACCACCGGGTGGTACAGGAAGTAGATCGCGAGCGCCGGGCCGAACACGACCCAGAATCCGGTCGACCGCAGATTCCAGTCCGGTCGGTGCACGAGGAGCCCGGCGAGTATCCATGCGAGCGCCGCGAGCAGTCGGATGTGCCAATCGATCAGGAACGCGTAACTGCGGCTCCCGGGGCCGGCGATCGGCCCGGGCGGCGCCACTCGCGACCCCGTCGTCGATCGCCCGGTCAACGCGGCTCTCCGCGGGCACGCAAGCGATCGTCGAGCTCCCCGATCGTCGCCGCAAGCGAGTTCACGCCGTCGCGCAGCTCCGTCCGCAAGGTCTCCTCGTGCTCGGTGAGCCGCGCGTCCAGCCGGGCGATCTCGGTGCGCAGCAGATCCTTCACCTCGGCCACGCGCGAGCCTTCCGCGCGTTCCGCGAGCGATCGCTGGTTCTGCAGTTCCTTCGCCTGCCGGCGCGTCTCCAGCAGGATCGCGCCCTGCGTGACGATCAGATAGACGCCGAACGTCGCGACCAGCAGCACGATCAGCCCGAGCATCACGAGGCCGATCGGTGCCTCGAAGCTCGTCAGCACCAGGGTGAATGTCGCGTTCGCGGTGATTGCCGACCAGTTGATCGCGAGGAACAGCGCGACCAACGCCAGCACGACCAGGAGGATCAGGTTCCGGATTCGCATGTTCGCCGCTCCGCGTTGCGAGCGCCCCGGGCGCACCCGCGAGAGTGTAACCGAAGCCCGCGCGGCGGCCGGCGATCGGGCGTGCGATCCTTCTAGTACTCGATTTGATAGGACAGACCGATGCTGCTGCCGGGGTCGTTCTCGGGCGTCGTCCCCGGCAGGATCGCCGCACCGGTTCCGAACCGCGTCTGCAGCTTCAGATGCCGCGTCAGATCCACGTTGACCTGCAGCTGGCTCGATCCGGTCGTCGTCTGCTTCGCCTCGACGTAGACCCGCGACGTGAGGTAGCGCCCGGCGGCGATCGTCGCGCCGGTCCGGGTGGCCCCGGCGCCCCCGGCAGGGGCGGCCGCGGGCGCGGTGCCGATCGTGAGCCGGTCGAGACCGAGCGCCCGTTGCAGCCAGGACAACGGGTTCAGGTCCCCGCCGCCGACACCCGACAGCGTCGCGAGCGCCGCGCCGACCTGTGCCGCCTGGAGCGCGGAGATCTGCGCCGGATGGGTTCCGCCGAACAGCAGGTTGCTGAGGATCTGGTCGGGCGGCATCGCCGGCACGCTGGTGAGCACGAACCGCGGCGCATCCGCGAGGCCCGTGATCCGCAGCGTCGTCTGCACGCCGCCGCTCGAGGTCTGGGCGACGAAATCCAGCGACGGATCGATTCGGTGACGCAGTCCGCTGCCGGTGAAGCCGACGCGCCCGCTCGTGAAGGAGAGCTTGGTTCCGGCGAGATCGAAGCGTCCGCGTTGCAGATCGAAACCGCCGGTGGCGACCGGTGCGTCGACGGTCCCACCGAGATGGACGTCCCCGCCGAGTTCGGCGTCGAGACCGCGGCCGCGCACGAGCACCTGCCTCGGCGCATCGACGTTCAGGTCGAGCGCGATGATCACCGGCTGGGTCGCGGACGGCGGCCGCTCCCCCGGACGGCGCACCGCGAGGACGGCGACGTTCGGTGGCAACGCGTTGGGAATCCCGATCAGCGCCCTGTGCACCTGGATCCGACCGGCGACCTCGAGCCGCTCGCGCGCGGTTCCGGTCACGCGCACGTCCGCGTCCACGTCCGTGGTGATCAGATTGCTCGCGATGGGTCGCGCGTGCGTCGCGACGATCCGCAGATCGACCGGGATCCCGGGGCGCAGCACGCCGATCCGGCCGGTCATGGACACCGTGCCCGGTGGCATCGATCCGGTGAACTTCTCGATCGACAGCGCATCGCCGTCACCGACGAGCGTCGCGTCCACGTTCTCCAGGTTCAAGCCGCGCCCGTAGTCGCGCAGGTGCGCACCCTTCACCTCGACGCGGCCGGCGAGGAGCGGCGCGCGCAGCGTCCCGGTGACGCCGGCCGCGATCCGCATCGACCCCGCCAGATAGATCCCGCGCGCCTCGAGCGTCGGTGCCGCGAGACCGAGATCCATCGCGCCGTCGATCGACAGATCGAGCCGGCCCTCGGCGCGCAGCGGCACGCGGCCCGTGACGGTCAACGCCGCCTTCCGGCCCGCGGCGACGCGGCCGTCGACCTGTGCGGACGCGCCGTCGAGGGTCGCATCGCCGCGGAAATCGACCGCGGGCAAACCCAGCGCCTGATCGTCGGCGGCGCGCATTCCGCGGGCGTCCCAGTGGACCGTGCCGCGCGGCGCGGTGAGTCGGCCCTGCAGATCCGCGCGGGCGTCGATCGTTCCGCGAGCGAGAAAGCCCGGCAGGATCCAGTCGACGAGCGCGGGCGTTTCCCCGGCGAGCTCGGCCTTCACTGCGAGGGTCGGCGCGAGCTGACCGGACAGGTCGAAGTGCGCGCGGCCGAGCGCGAGGTCGAGCGCATCGACCGAGAGGCCCTCGGCGTAGGACACGCGCGTCGGCTTGCGCAGCGTCGCGGTCTCGCCGCGATACCGCAATGTGCCCGCGTCGATGCGCAGCGTTCGCGCGGCGAGGTTCCATTGCCCGGCGGCCGCGAGGTGCACGGGCCCGCCCGCGACCTGCGGCAGCTGCGCATCGACCTGGACCCCGAGTGCGCGCAGCGATCCGTTCGCACGAATCTCGGCATCCGCCTCGATCGCCCCGTACCGCGCCTGCTGAAGCCTCGCGCTGATCTCGGCACGCGCGTGGCCGTCGACGGACGTCAGGCGACCGGTGGCGACGAGCCCGCCGGCGAGCGGGCGGGCCGCGAGGGGCGCGAAGTCGCCGAGGTCGGCGACGCCGAGTTGCGCCTGGCCCGCGGTGACCGCGCCGCGTCGATCGAGCGTGAACTGCGCGCCGAGCCGCGCGCTCTTCCACTCGGCCCGGCGGACCTCGACCTGGGTCGTTCCCGCGGCACGTCGCCGCCACACCGCGATCGCATCGATCGGAGCGGTGCCGAGTTGCCCGGTGATCCGCACCTCCCCGCCGCCGCCCGGCGTCAGATTCGCGCGCAACCGGGCGTCGATCGTCCCGGGGAGGGCACCGCGCACGCTCAGGTGGGAGGTGAACTGCGCGTCCGCGACGAGCCGGGACCAGGGTCCGGCAATGCGTCCGCTGCCGGTGAGCGTGCCCGCGAGACCGGAGGAGAAATCGGCGAGGGACGGCCCGGCGAGGTGCCATTGCGCATGCAGCGATTCGATCCACGCCCCCAGGCCGCTCGCCGCCGCGGGACCGGGTGACGGCGCCCGACGCCGCACCGCGTTGCCGGTCGCGCCGAGCGCCCAGTCGCGGCCGGCGACCTGCAGCCGGGAGACGACGATCGCGGTCGCCCCGGCGGTCCCCTCGAGCCCGATTCGCAGTCGATCGCCGAGCGCCGCAAGCCCGCGGGTCGGACTGGCCAGCGCGCTCGCGCGGCCGTCGATCGTGAAGCCGAGCCCGGCAGCGCCGCGTCGCAGGTGCACCTGGAAGTCGGTCCGGCCGCGCCAGGTCCGTCCGGCGAGTGCCGCGAACGGCTCGATCTGCGGCACGTCGATGTCGGCATCGGCCTGGAACCGCGCGCCCAGCCCGAGCGTCGCGTGCACCGCGAACAGCGGGTGATCCACACGAACCTGCAGGCGCTGGGCGGCCGGCTTCGGCAGGAGTCGTGCCTCGAACGCGATCGGCGATCCCGCGAACAGCGCGGGCCGGGGCCCGCCGACACGCAGATCCGCGATCGATCCGCGCAGGGTCAAGCGACCCGCGGTGCCCGTGAGCGTCCCGCGCACCGCGCCGACCGACACCGAGTGACCGAGTCGCAGCCCGTCGACGTCGATCGAGCCGGTCGCGGCGGCATCATCGAGACCTCCGCGCCAGGTCCCGCTGGCGGCGAGACGCTGCCACCCGAGATCCGGCCGCGGACGCATCGCGACCGCATCGATTGCATAGCGGATCTGCGCGGACCGGGCGGCCCAGTCGACCGTACCGCGGGCGCTCGCGTGCAGTGCGCCGGCATCGATGCGCAACCGCAACCGCTCGGCGGCGCGCGGACCGTCGAGTGCGATCTCGGCCGATCCGCCGCCGAGCGTCGGCAGGCCGAGCAGGGTCTCGAGCGGGCCGCCCGCGGGCTCCACGACCGAGACCCGCGCGCGAACCTCGGCCGGATCGACGACCAGCCCGATCGCGTACCGGCCCGGGGCGTCGGTGCGAATCGCCTGCGCCTGCGTTCGCCAGCGGCGCGTCGACTCCATCCGGAACGTCCCCCGCACGGTGAGGGTCGCCGGCCGACCCACCAGGCCCGGGCCGAGAACGAGTCGCTCGACCGCGGCGTTTCGCAGGACGATGCGGGGCGTCGAGAGGACTCGCCGGCGCGAGACCGAGCGCTGCGGTCGCCGGACCACGTCGATCTGCCGGACACGCAGATCGTCGACCCGGACCTCGTATCGCAACAATGCGAGCGGGTCCCAGTCGAGCACGACCGCATTCGCGGTCAGCCACACGCCGCCCCGGTCCCGCAGTCGCACTTGGCCGGCGGTCAGATGCGCGGGAAACGCGCCGCCGAGACCGGAGATCTCGACCCGGTCGAGGGTCAGCACGCGCGTCAGGGATTCCAGTCCCCGCCGTCCTCGCGAGGTATTGCCGGCGAACGCGAGCAACGCGGCGAGTACCGCCACGAGCCCGACGAGCGCGGCCAGCGAGAGAATTGCGATTCGCAGCCCGACACGCATCAGAACGCCTGACCCAGTCCGACGTAGATCTCGTACGGATCGTCGCTCGGACTATACCGCCGCGCGGGCAGCGCGACGTCGATCCGGATCGGTCCGATCGGCGTGTAATAGCGCAGTCCCCCGCCGATGCCGACCCGCAGCACGTTCTGCAGGAGCTTCAGGCTCGCGCTGACCTGCCCGGCGTCGACGAACACGGCCGCGCCGAAGTTCTTGCCGAATCGCTGCCGGAACTCGAGGGTCCCGGCGATGATCGCCGTGCCGCCGATCGGCGTCGTCGTGTGCGGGAACACCGGCCCGACCCCTTGATAGCGAAAGCCGCGGATCGTGCCGCTGCCGCCGCCATAGAAGCGCTGGTCGGGCGGCAAGCTGAACTCGCCGGCGCCCTGCGCGAGGCCCGCGAGCGCCCGGACGGCGATCACGCTGCGTCCCGACGCAGTCCAGCCGAATCGGTGCAGATCGAGATACCCGGCGAGCTTCAACTGCGTGATCACGAAGGTCGCGCTCGGTGTGCCGATCGATCGCGTCGGCGTCACGGTGAGCGAATCCCGCATGCCCCGAACCGGATCCTGGAGCGGCGATGCGAGGCGCGTCGAATCGTACTCCAGTCCGATCGGCAGCTCGATCAAGGTGTACCGGTGCGGCGATGCGGACCTCGGGGGCTGGACGACGAGTTCGTTCGCGGTGGTGACGCCGACGTTCGCGGTCCAGACGCTCGAGAGCCGGCGCACCAGGGTTGCGCCGGTCGTCACGGCGGTCTGATCGTAGGCGACCAACGATTGCTTGACCGCGTTCACCGCGAATTGCACGGATTGGTCGCGATCGCCGAAATCCGGCTTCACCAGCTTCGCCGACGCGTCGTAGCCCAATCCGGTGGTCGCGGTGCCACCGAAGTTCGTGATCGAGGACGACACGCTGAGCCGCTCCGCATGCCCGAAGACGTTGCGATCCGTCCAGGTCACGCCACCGCTGCCACCGAGATCGCTGGAATAGGCGGCATTGATCGAGACCGCGTGTCGCGGCCGCTCGCGCACGACGAAGGTGACCGGGACGCCGCCGGCGGCATCCGGCGCCTTGCCGACGCGCACGCTCACCGTCGCGAACACGCCGACGTCGATCAGCGCGGTTCGCGCCCGCTCGATCGCCGGCGGCGAGTACGGCTCGCCCCGGTGCAAGGGCAGGCGAGCGAGCACGTAGCGCTCGCGGACGCGCTTCAAGCCCTCGATCGATATCGCGCCGATCCGCACCCGTGGCCCGGTGACGACCGGGAACGCGAGATCGAGCACGCGATGCGTCTCGTCGAGCGTCGCGACGGGCGGATCGACCCGGGCGAACGCGTAGCCGTGGTCCTCGAGTGCGGTCCGCACGCGCGCGCCGCCGGCGAGCACCGCGGCCGCGACCGCAGGCTCGCCCGTTCGCAGTCCGAGGACCTCGCGCGCGAACGGCGGGACCTCGCCGTCGAACCCGATCCGCCCGAGGTGGTACCGCGGCCCGAGCGCGAACGCGACGGCGACGGTCGCGTCGCGCCCCTTCGCGATCCGGGCCAGCGCGTCCGGAAGCTGCGGGTCGGCGAGCGGCTCACCGTCGATCGTGATCCTGACCGCGGACTCGTAATACCCGAAGCTGTCGAGCACGGTCTTCAGGCGGTCGACGTCGGTGCGCGCGCGGACGATCAGGCCGAACGGCCCGACCGGCGCCGTCCCCCGCAATGTCCGCAGCTCCGAGGTCGCCGCGAGCGCCGCGTCGAGGCCGTCGTTTCCGGTCGGCGCGATCGACACGCGATACGCGACCGGATTCGCCGCCAGCGCGACGCGCGCGACGGCAAGGATCAGCGCGACCGCGATGATGCTCGCGCGGAGCATCGATCGTGGGGCGCCGGCGATCACGGCAGCAGGTGGGGACGGGGGATCGGGACCGCGAAACGCCCGCCCCATTCACGGATATAGGCCATCTGCTCGACGATCTCGTCGCGCCAGTTCCACGGAAGGATCAGCACGCAGTCCGGCCTCGTCTCCCGGATCCGCTCGGGTGCGTGGATCGGAATCCGGGTTCCCGGCGTGAACCGGCCCTGCTTGTAGGGATTCCGGTCGACCGTGTAATCGAGGAAGTCGGTGCGGATCCCACAGTAATTCAGCAGCGTGTTGCCCTTGCCGGGCGCGCCGTAGCCGACGATCGTCTTGCCGCGCCGCTTCAAATCGATCAGGAACTCCAGGATGTCGCGTTTCGTCGCCTTGACCTGCTCGTCGAACCGGCGATAGGTCTCGAGCGCCTCGAGGCCGAGGCGCCGTTCCTGCTCGCGCATCCGCGCGACTCGCTCCGTCGGCGGCTTCGTCGCGTCCTCGGCATGCCGTCCGTGGATGCGGATCGATCCGCCGTGCGTCGGCAGTTCCTCGACGTCGAACAGCGTGAGCCCGTGGGCCGCGAACACGCGGACGGCGGTCGAGAACGAGAAATAGCTGAAGTGCTCGTGGTAGATCGTGTCGAACTGATTCTCTTCGATCAGCCGCTGCAGGTGCGGGAACTCCATCGTCAGCACGGCCCCGGGCTTCATCAGCAGCTTCAGTCCGGCGACGAAATCGTTCAGGTCCGGTACGTGCGCGAGCACGTTGTTGCCGATCACGAGGTCCGCCTGACCGTGCTCGCGGACGATCCGCGCGGCATTCGCGCGGGAATGGAACGAGACGTCCGTGCGAACCCCGGCCGCGACCGCCGCCCGGGCGACGTTCGCCGCGGGCTCGATCCCGAGCACCGGGACGCCGGCCGCGGCGAAATGACGCAGCAGGTAGCCGTCGTTGCTCGCGATCTCGACCACGAGACTGCGGGCCCCGAGGCGCAGCCGCTCGCGCATCCGTTCGGCGTAATGGGCCGCATGCGCGATCCAGGCATCCGCGAACGACGAGAAGTACGCGTACTCGCTGAAGATCTCCGCGGGGGCGACGAATTCGTCGAGCTGCACCAGCAGGCACGCGTGGCAGACGCGGGCGTGCAGCGGATAGAACGGTTCCATCGCGTGCAGCCGACCGGCGTCGAGGAAGCTCTGGACCAGCGGCGACGTGCCGAGATCCGCGAACGTCGACGCTTCACGCCCGCCGCAGAACCGACACTGGAACCCGCCGTCGTTCCGAGCCGCTCCCTCCGTCGCCGTCGCCATCGCTGCCGCCCCGTTCGAGTGTCGATCCGGCGACAGTATAAGGGTAGCGAGCGTCCGCCCGGAGGGGGCGACGCGCCCGGGCGCGCGTCGGGCAGCGGGTTCAGCGCGTGATCAGGACGCGGTCGCGCGCGACCGGTCGGCCGGCGCCGGGACCGAGCTCGCGTGCGACCGCGTGCGCCGAGTACACCGCGGCGGCGATGATCGAGGGCTGTCGGCAGTCGCCGATGCGCAGCACCCGCGAGTCCGGCGCCTCGCCCCCCGGCCCGACGAGCTCGGCGTACAGGGCGTCGTCCGGCTCGCGCGACGTGACGAGCACCAGCGCGTCCGCGCCCGACACCGCGCCGCGGCCCGTGAACACGCACTCGGTGCGCAGCGCCCGGCCGTCGAACCCGACGACCGCGGTACTGACGAGGATCTCGACGTCCGCCTCGATCAGCGCGCGCTGCGTGCGCCGCTGCTCGGCCGTGTGGCTGCTCCATTCCCCGGCCCGACCGGCGGTCGTCACGTAGCGCACGCTCGCGCCGCCGCGGGCGAGCGCGAGCGCGATCACCGGCCCCAGATAGTAGTGATCGTCGTCGAAGACGACGACCTGACCCGCGGGCCGGATGCCATCCATCACGTCGTCCGGCGTGTAGACGCGGTCCGATCCGAGCTCGATCGGGCGCGCATGCCAGCGCCCGGTCCCGTCGCGCCGCCAGCGCGCGCCGGTCGCGATCAGCACGTGATCGGCGGCGAATTCGCGGATCGTCGCCGCATCGAGCGCGTTGCCGTAGTAGGTCGCGACGTTCGCCATCCGGGCGATCTGACCGACCCGGTAATCGCGCACTCTCGCCCAGGCCGCGAGACCCGGCAGGCGGCTCTCGCGGCTCACGCGACCGCCGGGGGCCGGCTCGCGGTCGGCGAGGGACACCTCGAAGCCGCGGCGCCCGAGCACGTGGGCGGCCTCGAGCCCCGCGGCCCCGGCGCCGACGATCAGCACCGAGCCGCGCCCCTCGGGCACGCGTTCCGGATGCCAGCCGCGGCGCCACTCCTCGCCGATCGTGGGATTCTGCGTACAGCGGATCGCGGCGCCGCGCGCATCGTGCGCGTAGCACACGTTGCAGCCGATGCACTCGCGAATCTCGTCGAGCCGGCCATCGCGGATCTTGCGAGGCAGGAACGGATCGGCGATCGACGGGCGCGCCGCACCGACGAGATCGACGACGCCGCTGCGCACCTGGCGCAGCATCGTGTCCGGCGACGTGAAGCGCCCGACGCTCACGACCGGCCGGCCGGTGAGCGCACGCGCCGCGCGCACGCGGCTCTCGAGCGCGGCTTCGTCGACGAAGCGCGACGAGCCCATTTCCTCCTCGTAGTCGCCGATCACCAGGTCCCACAGGTCCGCGAGCGGCCCGAGCGCGGCGAGCAGCTCGTGCGCCTCCTCGAGCGTCAGGTGCTCCTCGCCGTGGCCGTCGGCGGAGAAGCGTACGGCGACGGCGCAGCGATCGCCGACCACGTCGCGGGTCTCCTCGAGCAGTTCGCGAAACAGGCGCGCCCGATTCGCGAGCGAGCCGCCGTATTCGTCCCGGCGATCGTTCAGGCTCCGCGACAGGAACTCCGAGAGCAGGTAACCGTGGGTCGGATACACGTACACGATGTCGAAGCCCGCGGCGCGCGCGCGCCGCGCGGCGGCGCGGTGCCATTCCTTCAGGCGACGAATGTCGGCGCGATCCATGCGCTGCGACTGGACCGGATCTTCCCGCGACGGCATCGAACGCACCCCGACCGACGGCGCGCGCGTCGCGAGGTTCGCGACGTAGCTGCCGCCGTGCCACAGCTCGATCCCCGCGAGCGCGCCGTGCCGGTGGACCCCCTCGGCGATCGCCGCCAGGTTCGCGACGTCGCCGTCGTCCCAGACGGACGCGAACGGGTACGGATGATCGTCCGAACTCGGGTGGATCGAGCAATATTCCGTGCAGACGACGCCCCAGCCGCCTTCGGCCTTCACCTCGCGCAGCGCCGCGAGCGTATGCGGCAACGCATGACCCATCCCGGTGCAGTGCGGAACCTGGTAGAAGCGGTTCGGCGCGGTGACCGGACCGATCCTCAAGGGCTCGAACAGCGCCGCAAATCGAGCGTCCATCGGCTTCGGGTGTCCTCTGGCGTGCTGCGGTGCCGGATCCGACCGTCGACCTCCGCGTCGCCGGACTGGAATGGCACTGCGAATTATATGATCATATAATTTAATATATTTTCATATAACTTTCCTGAGGAGTGCACCCGTGGCGCACCGTCCGAAGCTGCGCCGGCGAGCCGTGCCGGCCACCGCACCCGCGACCGCCGATCCGGGCCTGCACCGCGGCCCGACCCCGCCCTACGAACCGTTCGACGCGGCGACGGTCGAGCGCCTGATCGAGGCCGCCGTCACCTTGCTGCACGACTCGGGCTGCCTGTTCGAGCCGGGCACCGAGGCGATCCGGATCCTGCGAACCGCGGGCTGCGACCTGAGCGCGGACGGCATCGTGCGCTTCGACCCGGCGCTCGTGCGCGCCGCGCTCGCTTCGGTGGGCAAGCGCACGCGCCTGTGGAACCGCGATGCCGACGGGTTTCTCGAGCTCGACGCCGCGCACACCTGGTTCATTCCCGGGATGACCTGCATCAAGGTGTACGACGCGGCCACCGGGGCGCCGCGCGAAAGCACCGCGGACGATCTGGCGACCGTGACCCGGCTCGCGGACGCCCTGCCGAACATCGACGCGGTCTGCGTGGCCTGCAAGGACGTCCCGCGATCCGACGCCGACGGCGAGATCAACGAATTCGCGGTGATGATCCAGAACACCACCAAGCCGCTCGAGTATCTGTGCGAGCATGCCGCCTCGCTCGCCGCGGCGATCGACCTCGCCGCGGCCGTGCGCGGCTCGCGCGAAGCGCTCGCCGAGCGCCCGTATTTCCTGCAGATCGTCACGCCGCTGCCGCTCGGATACTGGCAAACCCACAGCGATCAGATCATCCTCGCGGCACGATCCGGTGTACCGGTGAGCGTCGGCACCCTGCCGATCGGCGGCGCGTCGACCCCGATCACCGTGTCCGGCGCGATCGTGAACAGCCTCGCGACCGACTTCGCGGGCATGGTGCTCGGCCAGCTCGTGCGTCCGGGCGCATTCGTGATCGGCAGCTCCGACGTGAGCTTCATGGAGCCCGCAACCGGCGGGATCGGTCACTTCAGTCACGCGACGCTCGCGGACCTCGCGATGCACCAGATCCGTCGCCGCCTCGGCATTCCCTCGTTCACGGGCTACGCGGGCCAGGCGTCCGCGCCGACCTTCAATCAGGATGCGGTCTGGGAGATCAGCGCGAGCCTGATGCAGGTGTTCTTCAGCCGCCCCGCGACCCTCGACTACCTCGGGTCGCTCGACGAGGGCATCACCTATTCGCTGCACGCGCTGTGTCTGTGCGACGAACTCGCGGGGCTGCTGCGCAGCCTGTGGCGCGGCATCCCCGTCGATGCCGAATCGGTCGCGCTCGACCTGATGCGCTCGGTCGGCCCCCGCGGCAATTATCTCGCGGTCGACCACACCGCCGCGCATTGCCGGGACGAGGTCTGGCCGGCGCGTTACCTCGGCGCGCTGCTGCCGACCCGCAGCAACGCCCGGCCGCCGCTCGATCTCGTCGAGCGGATCGATCTCGATCTGAAAGCGCTGCTGGGGACGCACGAACCACGACCGCTGTCCTCGCAGACCCGCTCGCAGCTCGGCGAGATCCAGGCCCGCGCGGCCGCCGCTCGCGGCGCCTAGACGCACGTCGACCCGGCGGCGGCCGATGCCGCGCCCGACTGTTGTAAGCTCCGCGGCGGCCCGAAAAGGATCGATTCGCCGCGGCACCAATTCGCCGCCCGGTGGTCGAACGTCCGGGCAGTACCCCAGCCGAGCGGAAGGACGACTTTCATGGCAAGAGGTTTTTCACGAATCGGGGTCGCCCTCGCGACCGTGCTGTTCGCGGCCGGCGCGTTCGCGACGACCCGGGCGACGGACGACCGCCGCGTCACGCGCACGACGCTCCCGAACGGCCTGCGGGTCGTGATCGTTCGCGATCCGCTCGCGCCGGTGGCGACGACCGAGGTCAATTACCTCGTCGGCTCGGACGAGGCACCGGCCGGCTTTCCCGGCACCGCCCACGCGGTGGAGCACATGATGTTCCGCGGCAGCCCGGGGCTCTCCAAGGACCAGTTGGCGGCAATCGCCGCGAACATGGGTGGCGCGTTCAACGCCGACACCACCCAGGGCGTGACTCAGTACTACTTCCTCGCGCCGGTCCAGGATCTCGACGTCGCGCTGCGCGTCGAAGCGGCGCGCATGAGCGGTCTCGACGCCGCGCCCGCGCAATGGGCGAAGGAGCGCGGCGCGATCGAACAGGAGGTGTCGCGCGATCTGTCGAATCCCAGCTATAAATTCTACGAGGCGCTGCAGGCGCGCCTGTTCGCGGGCACGCCCTACGCGCATACGCCGCTCGGGACGCGGCCCTCGTTCGACCGGACGACCGCGGGGCGCCTGAAGCGGTTCTACGATCGCTGGTACGCGCCGAACAACGCGATCCTGGTGATCACCGGCGACGTCGATCCGGCGGCGGTGCTCGCGAGCGTGAAGGCGGATTTCGGCGCGATTCCGCGAAAATCCCTGCCCGCGCGACCGCGGTTCGCGTTCCACCCGGTCACGGCCGAGACGATGCGGCTGCCCACGGACAGCCCGTACGGCTCGGTGTACCTCGCGTGGCGGATGCCGGGTCTGCGCTCCCCCGATTATGCGACCGCGCTCGTGATGAGCGCCGCACTCGGCTCGAAGCGCGCACCGCTCTACGGAATGGGAATGGACGGCACCGCGCTCTACGGCGGGTTCTTCGACCAGGCGATGCCGCGTGCCGGCGTCGGCATGGCGGTCGGCATCTTCGCGCGCGGCGGCGATCCGGCCCCGGTGCTCGCCCGCATGCGCGCGATCCTCGCGGACGCCGCCGCGAAAGGCATCGATCCCGCGCTCGTCGCCGCCGCCAAGCGCAAGGCGATCGCGAGTCTGGAATTCGAGCGGAACTCGATCGACGGTCTGGCGAATGCCTGGTCCGGCGCGCTCGCGTTCCAGCACCTCGCGTCGCCGGAGGAGATCCGGGCCGCGATCGCCGCGGTCACGCCGCAGGCGGTGAACGCGCTCGCGAGAGCGACGTTCGATCCGACGCACGAGATCGCCGCGATCCTGACGCCGCAGAGCTCCGGCAAGCCGGTCGCGGGCAAGGGATTCGGCGGCGCCGAGACCTTCGCCTCCACCCCGGGCGGATCCGTGCAGCTCCCGGCGTGGGCCGCGCGCTCGTTCGCGCGGCTCGCGGTGCCCCGTTCGACGCTCGCGCCGGTGGCCTACACGCTGCCGAACGGCCTGAAACTGATCGTGCAACCCGAATCGATCAGCCACACCGTCGAGGTGTACGGCGAAGTGCAGACCAACGAGGATCTCGAGGCACCGAAGGGCGAGGAAGGGGTCGCGGACGTGCTCGACGACCTGTTCGCCTACGGCACCACGAGCCTCGATCGCCTGGCGTTCCAGCGCGCGCTGGACCGCATCAGCGCGACTGCGGCCTTGGGGTCGAGCTTCTCGCTGGCGGTACCGTCCGCGCAGTTCGCCGCCGGCATGCGCCTGCTCGCGGACGGCGAACTGCATCCGGCGTTGCCGCCGAAGGCTTTCGGAATCGTCCGGGGGCAACAGGCGGGTTTCGTCGCCGGCCAGCTGCGATCGCCCGGCTTCCTGCTGGATCTCGGGCTCGGGAAGGCCTTGTTGCCGCCGTCCGATCCGCAACTGCGCCACGCGACGCCGGAGAATCTCGCGAAACTCACGCTCGCCGAGGTCGAGCGCTATGAGGCGCACACGTTCCGCCCGGACCTGACGACGATCGTGATCGTCGGCGACGTTCGGCCTGACGAGGCGAAACAGGTCGTCGAGTCGACCTTCGGCGGATGGACCGCGAGCGGCCCGAAGCCTCGCGTCGACTACGGACCCGTGCCGCCGAACCGCCCGGGCCGTCTCGTCGTGCCCGACCGCAGCGCGAGCCAGGACGAGGTGCGGATGAGCGAGATGATCCCGGTGACCCGCGACGATCCGGCGCGCTTCGCGCTGAACCTCGGGAACGAGGTCCTCGGCGGAGGGTTCTACGCGTCCCGTCTGTACCGGGACCTGCGCGACCGGACGGGCCTCGTCTACACGGTCGGCACGAGCTTCGACTACGGCAAGCACCGCAGTACCTACACGGTGTCCTTCGGCGCCGACCCTGACAAGGTCGCCGCCGCCCGCTCGATCGTGTCGCGGGACCTGGCCGAGATGCAGAGCGTCCCGGTCACGACCCCCGAACTCATCCGAGCGAAAGGCATCCTGTTGCGGCAGATCCCGCTCGGCGAATCGAGCTTCGGTGCGATCGGCCGGGCGCTGCTGCAATTGTCGATCGAGGGCAAGCCGCTCGACGCGATGACGATCGCCGCGCGGCGCTATCTCGCACTGACCGCCGGGGAAGTACGCGCGGCGTTCGCGCGGAACGTGCGACCGCGAGGCTTCGTGACCGCGGTCAAGGGGCCGGCGCCGAAATGACCGTGAAGAGCTTCTGGTAACCCGCCGCGCTGAAACCGACCGTGACGGCGCCGTCCTCGCGCACCAGCACGGGCCGGCGGATCAGCGCGGGATACTCCTTCAGCAGGAGCAGCCACTCCGGTTCGCTCGCGGGGTTCTTCCGCTGCGGCAGGAGCGTGCGCCAGGTCGTGCCGCTCTTGTTCACGAGACGCTCCCACCCGCCGAGCCGATCCGCCCAGTCGCGCAGGGTCTGCGCCGGGATCGGCGCGGCACGATAATCGACGAACGCGTGTTCGATGCCGGCCCGTTCGAGCCAGCGCAGTGCCTTGCGGCAGGTATCGCAGTGAGGCAAACCGAACACGCGCACACCCATCCCGACGTCTCCCTCGACTTCTCCAGCGCGTCACGATCGCGCAGGGCGTCAGCTTACAATGCCGGGAACGGCGCCTGCGAGCCGGGGAACGAGCCACCCCGACGATGCGTACGGGTCGCCACCGTCATCTCGGGAGCCCGATGGACGCGAGCGCGGCGATCAATCCGGTAGCGACCCTTCTCCAGGTCTTGCTGATCGACCTGGCGCTCACCGCCGACAACGCCGTCGTGGTCGGCCTCGCGGTGTCGGGTCTGCCGAAACACCGGCGCCGATCCGCGATCGCGGCCGGCGTGCTCGGCGCGACCCTGCTGCGAATCGGCCTCGCCGTGGTCGCGCTCCGCTTGCTCGAGATCATCGGTCTCGTGCTCGCGGGCGGACTGCTGCTGCTGTGGGTCGCGTGGAAGATGTACCGCGAGCTTCGCCGCCGGGCGCGCCGGGACGCCGGACACGGGCGCCCGAAGTCCTTCGGTCAGGCGATCGTACAGATCGTCGTCGCGGACCTCTCGATGAGCTTCGACAACGTGCTCGCGGTCGCCGGCGCGGCGGCGGGGCACGTCGGGATCCTGGTCGCGGGGCTCGTCGTCTCGATCGTGTTGATGGGGGTCGCGGCGACCGCGATCGCAGCCCTGCTCGAGCGACGGCGGTGGCTCGCGTGGGCCGGCCTCCTGATGGTGCTCTACGTCGCGCTGCGGATGATCTGGCGCGGCAGTCTCCAGGTGCTCGCGCACGCGCACTGAACGGCGCACCACGGCCTGCGGGTTGGTCGCACGTGCGAGGACGGTTAACATGGGCGTTTTCGCGCTACCGATGCGCACGGAGGATGTCACGGTGAAGATCACTTCCCGGCCGCTTCGAACGCTGGCCGTCGCGCTCGCGTGGTGCGTGGCCACCGCATTCGTCACAGCCTCGGGCGCGCCACGGGCGTCGGCGGCACCGAAGGACGTTTTCGCACACCTGGAATTCCGCAACCTCGGCCCCGCGATCGCGGGAGGCCGCGTGACCGCGGTCGCCGGGATTCCAGGCAACCCGCGGATTTACTACGTCGGCGCGGCCGGCGGTGGCGTCTTCAAGACGACCGACGGCGGCCTGACCTGGAAGGCGATCTTCGAACACGAAGCGACGAGTTCGATCGGCGCGATCGCGATCGCGCCGACGAACCCGAACCTCGTCTGGGTGGGCACCGGTGAGGCGAACAACCGCAACGACGTGATCCCGGGCGCGGGCATCTACCGGTCGACCGATGCCGGCAAGTCGTGGAAGCGCATGGGGCTCGCGGACGTCGGGCAGATCGCCAGAATAGCGATCGACCCGCACGACCCCCGGCACGTGGTGGTCGCCGCGCTCGGTCACGAATGGGGGCCGAATCCGGACCGCGGCGTCTACGAGACGACCGACGGCGGCAAGACCTGGCGCAAGCGCTTGTTCGTCGACGACCGCACCGGCGCGATCGACGTCGCGATGCAACCGGGCAACGGCGAGGTCGTGTTCGCGGCGACCTGGCAGACCCACCGCGAGCCGTGGATGCTGCACGATGGAGGACCCGGCTCGGGCGTCTGGCGCTCGACGGACGGCGGGACGACCTGGAAGCGGCTGACCAAGGGCTTGCCGGCATCGCCGGTCGGCCGGATCGGGCTCGCGATCGCCCCGAGCGACCCGGAACGCGTCTACGCGGTGCTCGAGGCCCGGACCGGCAAGGGCTCGCTGTTCGTGTCGGACGATCTCGGCGATCACTGGCACGAAGTCACCGACAATCACGCGCTGAACGTGCGCGGCTTCTATTTCACGACGCTCGAAGTCTCCCCGGACGACGCCGACCGGGTCTATTTCCTCGGCTTCCAGTTGCTGCAATCGGACGACGGCGGCAAGACCGTGCGCGTGATCGATCAGCACGTGCACGTCGACCACCACGCGATGTGGATCGATCCGGAGAACCCGGAGCGCATGATCCAGGGCAACGACGGCGGCGCGTACCTGTCGCTCGACGGCGGCAGGACCTGGCGATTCCTCGACGGGATGCCGATCGAGCAGACGTACATGGTCTCGGCCGACACCCGCACGCCATACGACGTCTGCGCGGGCCTGCAGGACAACAGCGGCTGGTGCGGACCGTCCTCGTCGCTCGCCGACGACGTCGTCTCCGGGAGCGACTGGTTCACGGTCGTCGGCGGCGACGGGGAATACGTGGTGCCCGCGCCGTCGAATCCGGACGTGATCTACGCCGACGCCGAGGATGGCGAGATCGTGCGCTTCGACCGCAAGACCAAGCAGACGCTCTTCGTGATGCCGTACCTGCACGGTCCCGGGTACATCGACGACCTGCCGCCGTCGCAGCAGAAGGTCCGGTTCAACTGGACTCCGCCGATCGCGGTCGACCCGACGGCCGAGAACACCGTCTACATCGGCGGCAACGTGCTGCTGAAATCCACGGACGGCGGTCTTCACTGGCACGCGATCAGCCCCGACTTGACCCGCAACGACAAGTCGAAGCAACGGCTGTCCGGCGGCCCGATCCACTACGACCTGTCGGGTGCGGAAACCTACGACACCATCCTGTCGGTCCGGATCGCGCCGAGCGATCCCGCGGTGCTCTGGGTGGGCACCGACGACGGAGTCGTCTCGGTCACGCGCGACGGTGGCAAGCACTGGAACACGGTGACGCCGCCGGGCGCGCCGGCCTGGACGCGCGTCTATCAGATCGACGTGTCGTCGCACGACCCCGGGACCGCCTATCTCGCGTTCGACGCCCACGAACTGAACGACGACAAGCCCTACGTGTACGCGACGACGGACTACGGACGTCACTGGCGACGGATCGACGCCGGCCTGCCGAAGAACGCGTCGGTGATGGTCGTCCGGTCGGATCCGGACGACTCGCGCGTGCTCGCGGCGGGCACGATGACCGGCCTGTGGATCTCCCGCGACGACGGGGGACATTGGACCCGGCTGAAGTCGAACCTGCCGACGATGCCGATCTTCGATCTGAAGTTCGTGCGCGGCGACCTCGTGCTCGCGAGCCACGGCCGCGGCTTGTGGGTGCTCGATCACTTCGCGCCGGTCGCCGAACTCGATCCCGCGGCGGTTCCGTCGCATCTCGCGCTCTACACGCCCCGGTCCGGGATCGAATTCCAGCGCTGGCAACGCGGCGAGGGAGCGGAACCCGCGTTCGTCACGCCGAATGCGCCGGATGGCGTGATCGTCGACTACAGCCTGCCGAAGAAGCTCGAGGCGAGCGCGCACCAGAAGGCCTTGCACCAGACGCCGGTCAGGATCCGGATTCGCGACGCGAAAGGTCGCCTGGTCGCAACCCGCTACGGCAGCGCACGCGGCGGCTTGAACCGCTTCGTCTGGGACATGCGCTACGATGGACCGACGCCGATCGATTTCGAGCAGCCCGCGGTCGAGGGCAAGCGGCCGGCGTGGGAGCGGGGTCCGCGCGGACCTCAAGTGCTGCCGGGCGTCTATACGATCCGCGTGACCGCGGCCGGACGGACCGAGTCGGTGCAGGCGCGCGTCGAGGCGGATCCGAATCAGCCACCGGCCTTGCAGGCGCAGACCGAGTCGCTGCGGCTCGCGCTCGCGACGCGCGCGCAGGCCGATGCGATGAACCGGATGCTGAACCGGGTCAGCGCGATGCAGGCGCAGCTCTCTGCATACCAGCAATCGGTCGCGAGCGAATCGACGAGCATCGACGCATCGCTCCAGGCGCACGCGCAGGCGCAGGCCGCGCTGGTCGCGCAGGCTCAGGCGCTGTCCGCTACGCTCGGCAAGCTCAAGGACTCGGTGTACGACCCCACGGTCCAGCACGAGGTCCCCGAGGACGATCTCCACCAGCTGACCGATCTGCACGGGGCGGTGAGTCGCAACGCGGAGTCGTTCGCGGACCTCGGAACGCAAGCACCGACCGATCCGCTGCGGGAGATCGAGCAGGAGGTCGCGGCTGCGTTGAACGCGAAGCTCGCGGCCTACGACGCGCTGCTCGCGGGCGACGTCGCCGCCTACGATCGCGCGGCGTACGCCGCGGGCGCCCCGACCCTCGCGGCCGGGAAGCCGATCGAGGTCGCGGCGCCGCCGTCGATCGAGTGAGTGCGGGACGGAGATCGAATGACGTGAAACCCGGCACACAGCGCTTCGACGGCGTCGAGTACCCGGACGCGGAGGCGTCCGATCCGGTCCGGCTCGGCTGGATGCGCGGCTCGCCGCCGCCGCCCGAGCGGCGCATCCGCTTCGAGGACGATCGGTATCTCGAGTTTCCGCAGCTGCGCTGGAGCTTGTCGCACATGCGGGAGCTCGTCCCGACCGCGCGGGTCTGGCGGGGCGACCACGCGAGCCCCCGGTGGCCGTCCCCGGATCCATCGACGCAAGCGTCCATCGATGCGCTCGCGTTCGTCGATCTCGACGGACGACACCGCGGCTGGCGGGACTCGCTCGCCGCCACCTACACGGACGGGATCCTGGTGCTGCACCGGGGCGTTCCGGTGTACGAACGCTACTTCGGGGCGCTCGACGCGCATCGTCCGCATGCGTGCTTTTCGATCACGAAATCCTATGCCGCGACCGTCGCCGCGACACTGATCCACGAAGGAGCGCTCGACGAGACGAAGACGGTACCGTACTACCTCCCGGAAATGGCGGAGTCGGCGTACCGGGATGCGACCCTGCGACACCTGCTCGACATGCAGGTCGGTGTCGCGTACTCGGAGGAATACCAGGACCCCAGGGCCGAGATCTGGGCGTACGCGCGCGCGGGCGGACTGCGGCCGCGCCGGGCGAACGATCGCGGACCGACCAATTACTACGACTTCCTGGTCACGCTGCGCCAGCACGGCGAGCACGGCCGCTCGTTCGACTACAAGACGGTGAACACCGAGGTGCTCGGCTGGATCATGAAGCGCGTGACCGGCTTCGGACTCGCGGACACGCTGTCGCGCCGATTCTGGTCACGGCTCGCCTGCGAGGAGGATGCCTATCTCAGCATCGACTCGATCGGCGTCGAGATGAGCGGCGGCGGTCTGAGCGCCTGCCTGCGCGACGTCGCGCGCTTCGGCGAGATGATGCGTCGGGAGGGTGACTGGAACGGCACCGAGATCGTCCCCGCGGCCGTGATCGCCGACATTCGGGCCGGCTCCGACCCCGCGAAATTCTCCCCGACCGAATACCCGTTGTTGCCCGGCTATTCGTATCGGAGCATGTGGTGGATCGCACACGATGCGCTCGGCGCGTTCGAGGCGCGCGGGATCCACGGCCAGCGGCTCTACGTCGCGCCGCACGCGGAACTGGTGATCGCACGCTTCGCCTCGCACCCGATCGCGACCAGCGCCGCGAACGATCCCGTCACCCTGCCCGCGTTCCGTGCGCTCGCGCAGGCGCTCGCCGGGACGTGAACGCGCGGGTGATCCGCCCCCCGCGGCGCGTCTCAACGCAGCTGGCTGTCCTTGCTGCCGCGGCGGTTGTAACCGCTGAAGCGCGCCTCGTCCTGGTCACGTTCCGCCTGACAGGCGACGCAGAGCCGCACGCCCGGGATCGCGGCGCGGCGCGCCTCGGGAATCTCGCCGCCACAGGCCTCGCAATGGCTGAGCGACGGTCCGGTCGGCAGCCGGCTGCGCGCCCGGCGTACGCCGTCCTTCACGGTCGCGTCGATCTGTTCGTTGACGGCGTTGTCGCCTGCCCATCCGGTCGCCATCGGCCCAATCCCCCAGTTCATCCTGCAACGCTGCGCTCGCGGGTCCGAGTGTTGGTCCGAAGCCGCGGCGATTCAAGTATGATCATTCGCGTTGCCCGAACGCAACGCCCCGGGAACTCCGGGCCGCGTTCGCAGACTAACGAGTCTCCAGCGAAACCCTGCGCCATTCAGAGCCTGCTTTCATGACCCGACCGGAGTATCGCGCCGCGTTGTCGCTCGCCGCCGTGTTTTCCTTGCGGCTGCTGGGCCTGTTCATGATCTACCCGGTGTTCGCCGCGTACGCTCGTGGTCTCGTCGGCGCGACGCCGTACACGATCGGCCTCGCGCTCGGAATCTATGGACTGAGCCAGGGACTGCTGCAGATCCCCTTCGGCATGCTCTCGGACCGGGTCGGCCGCAAGCCGATGATCGTGATCGGGCTGCTGACGTTCGCGGCGGGCAGCGCGATCGCCGCGCGCGCGACGACGATCGACGGCGTCGTGCTCGGCCGGGTGCTGCAGGGAGCGGGCGCGGTCGGTGCGGTGATCCTCGCGCTGGTCGCGGACCTCACCCACGAGGAGAACCGGACGAAAGCGATGGCGATGGTCGGGATCACGATCGGCCTGTCGTTCATGCTCGCGCTCGTCGCCGGCCCGCTCGTCGCGGGAATCGCCGGCGTGCCCGGGATCTTCTGGTTGATGGTCGCGCTCGCGCTCGCCGGCATCGCCGTGGTGCTGTTCGTCGTCCCGACGCCCGAGGAATCGCACCGGCACCGCGATGCCGAAGCGGTGCCCGGGATGCTGCGGTCGGTGCTGCGCGATCGCGAGTTGCTGCGACTCGACTTCGGGATCTTCGCGTTGCACGCGATCCTCACCGCGAGCTTTCTGGTGATCCCGGGGCTGCTCCACTCGACGCTGCGGGTCGACAGCCGCGACCAGTGGCTCGTGTACCTGCCGGTGCTGCTCGTGTCCGTCGCCGCGATGATCCCGGCGATCGTGGTCGCCGAGAAGCGACGGCGCATGAAGGAAGTGTTCGTCGGTGCGGTCGGCGTGATCGTGGCGAGCCAACTCCTGCTGCTGCGCGCCGAGCACAGCGTCGCGTCGTTGCTCGTTGCGGTCACGCTGTTCTTCGCCGCCTTCAACGTCCTCGAGGCGAGCCTGCCCTCGCTGATCACCAAGACGGCGCCCGCGGCCGCGAAGGGCACCGCGACCGGCGTCTACTCGAGTTCGCAATTCCTCGGAATCTTCTTCGGCGGCGTCGCCGGCGGCTGGATCCATCAGGTGGCCCACGCGAACGGCGTGTTCGCCGGCTCCGCGGCGATCGGGGTCGTGTGGCTGCTGATCGCGGCGACGATGCGCCGACCCGGCCACCTGACGATGCGGATCCTGCGGATCCCCGGGACCGGGTCGATCGACGAGCGGGCGCTCGGCGAACGCTTCCGCGCGGTCGCGGGCGTGGCCGAGGTCGCGGTCGTCGCCGACGAGCGCCTGGCGTACCTCAAGGTCGACCCACGCACGTTCGACGCGCAGCGTGCGCAGGCGATCGCCGGCTAGCGTCGCCCGGTATCGCGCGGCGCGACGCGCCTACAGCGCGTTGAAGAGGCTCCCGACGAGGTCGCTCGCGAGACCGAACCCGGCGCCCATCCCCAGCCCCGACATCACGTTGCCCATGAAGCCGCCGCCCCCGCTCGACGCGTAGGGCTGTGCGCTCCAGCCGCGCGGTTGCATCGCCGCCTGCGGCATCGCCGCCACGTGGCTCTCGAGGGCGTGGATGTATTGCGCCATCTGCTCGATCAGCGCCGTCGTCGTCTGGTTCTGGTTCTGCACCGCGAGCGCCGCTTCGCGCAGATCGAGCACCAGTTCCCGCGCGAGTGTCGGATCCGCGACCTTGCTCTGCAATTTGTCGGCCAGCCCCTTGATCCCCTGCGCGACCTGATCGGCCTGGGTCTGCAGCTGGATCGCCTGATTCTCGGCGGTCTGATAGTCCATGTTCGACAGTCTCCTGGGGTTGCGAGTCGAGGCCCGCCCGCGGGGCCGGTTGTTGCGATTCGATCGCCGGGAGACGGGTTGGTTCCGCGATCGGGGCGCGTTCAATCGCCGGTACGACCGTGCAGGCGGGCGATCAGGCTCGCCTCACCGCGACTCAGACCGAAGGTATCGATCAGCGTACCGACGGAGGCGCCCCGGCGCGCCGAATCGATCGCGTCGTCGAGCGTCCGGCCGCCGCCGCTCTCGACGTGTCCGACGCGCTCGGCGAGCTGGCCCTGCTCGGTCTCGAACCGCTGCAGCCGGTTCGCGGTCCGGGTTTGCAGCGCGGTCAGCGCATCGACCCGGCGGCGCAGGTCCTCGATCGCGGTCTCGCGCTCGGCGAGTCGCGCGGCTTGCGCGCGCACGATCCACAGCCCGACGACGCCGAGCGCCGCCGCAATGACCCCGATCGCGGCACCGGCGAGTGCCCAGGGGTCGCCGATCCCGTCCATCGTCATCGACGCCGGCCCCGTCGGCGCGTCATCGCGGCCCTCCGCCGGCAGGCGCCGTCGGCGCACCCGGCGCACCTGGCGCACCCGGCGCACCTGGCGCACCCGGCGCCGCGGGCGACACCTTCATCGGCAGACGGTTCACGGCGCCCGCTCGATCCGCCGGCGCCGCCTCGTTCGGCATCACCGTGTTCCAGAGCATCACGTCGCGTTCGCGCGGACTGAGTCCGGCGGCCGCCGGCCCGGAATCCTCCAGGATCAGGATCGACACGCGCCGGTTCTCGTTCCGGCCCGCCGCGGTCGCATTGGAGGCGACCGGATGGTACTGGCCGAATCCCACGATCTCCAGACGCATCGGATCGACGCCGTCGCGCGTGAACTCGTGCACGACGCTCGCGGCGCGTCCGGCCGACAGTTCCCAGTTGGACGGAAACTGCGCCGTGTGGATCGGCCGGTCGTCGGTATGCCCCTCGACGCGGATCGGGTTCGGCAACGGCTTCAAGGCGTGCGCGAGCGTCTTGAGGATCGGCAGCGCCGCCGGCGAGAACGCGTCCGATCCGCTCGGGAACAGAATGTCCGTGTTGATCTCCACCTCGAGCCAGAGACTCTCCCGCCGGACCGTCACCAGCTTCTGGTCGATCAAGGTCTTCAACGCATTCTCGACCTGCCGTTGCAGGTGGGCCAGCGCACCGGCCCCGGCGCCCGCCGCCGCCTGATTCGAGCCCGGCACCGCCGCCTGCGCTTCCTGCGGGTGAGGCAAGGTCAGCAACGCGGTCGGCCGAATCCCGACCAAGGGCTTCGTGCCGCCCTTGCCGGTCGCCGCGTGTCCGATCGGGATCGGTTGCGTCGTGGTCGGAACGCCGCGGAACGCCGCGATCAACGAATCGGACAACACCCGGAGCTTCCCCTCGTTGACCGAGGAGATCGCGTACATCACCGTGAACAGCGCGAACAACAGGGTCACGAGATCGCCGTACGGGATCGCCCAGGCCTCGTGGTTCGCGTGTTCCTCGTGTTTCTTCTTGCGCGCCATGCGGGATCAGTGGTGGAAATAGCCCTTGAGTTTCGATTCGATATTGCGCGGGTTCTCGCCCTGCGCGATCGCGATGATGCCCTCGATCACCATCGTCCGAACCTGGAACTGATCGTGCAGGATCGACTTCAGCTTGTTGCTCATCGGCAGCAGGAACAGGTTCGCGAACGAGATGCCGTACACCGTCGACACGAACGCCGCTGCGATGCCTGCGCCGAGCTTCGACGGATCGGCCAGATGTTCCATCACCGCCATCAATCCCATCACCGCACCGATGATCCCGAGCGTCGGCGAGTAGATCCCCATCCCTTCGAAGACCTTCGCGGCCTGGGTGTCGAAGTGCTCCATCGCGTCCAGCTCGATCTCCATGCTCGAGCGGATCGCGTCCGGCTCGCCGCCGTCGACCAGGGACTGGAGTCCCTTCTTCAGGAAGGGGTCCTTTTCCTGCTCGACCGCCGATTCGAGCCCGAGCAGGCCCTGCTTGCGCGCGATGTTGCTCCACTCGACGATCTTCTCGATCATCGCGTTCGCGTCGTTCGCCGGCGGTTTGAAGACCCAATGAATGATGCTCCAGGCCCGCAGCAGGGTCGGCAGCCGCGTTTGCATCAAGCTCGCCGCGAACGTCCCGAGGATCACGATCACGAACGCGGCGCTGCTCACGAGCGCGCCGGCGGTGCTGCCCTTGAGGATCGCGCCGCCGATCACCGCGATCAGCGCGAGCACGACGGCGATCATACTCAGGAAGTCCATCGGCTCAGTCCACCGTCAGCCAGTCGCGCAGTCGTGCGCGCAACCGCACCAGCGCCTGGCCGTGCACCTGGCACACGCGCGACTCGGACACCTCGAGCACCTCCCCGATCTCCCGCAGGTTCATGCCCTCGTCGTAGTACAGCGAGAGCACGAGACGCTCGCGTTCGGGAAGCTGATCGATCGCCGCGACGAGCGCCTCGCGGAATCCCTCGCCCTCCACGTGCTCGAAGGGTCCGAGGTCCTCGTCCGCCGCGAGATCCGCCGGGCTCCCGTCATCGTCGCCCGACACCGTCTGCTCGAAGCTGAACAGCCGACAGCTCGCCGCATCCTGCAGGACCTTGTGGTACTGCTCGGTCGAGATCCCGAGTTCCGCGATGATGTCCGCCGCGTTCGCGTCGCGACCGGTCGCGTTCTCGACCGTGCGCACCGCGTCGGCGACGGCCCGCATGCTGCGATGCACAGAGCGCGGTGTCCAGTCGGACTTGCGCACTTCGTCGAGCATCGCGCCGCGAATACGGATGCCGGCGTAGGTCTCGAAGTTCGCCCCCTTGCCGGTCTCGTAATGCTTGGCGGCGTCCAACAATCCGATCATGCCCGATTGAATCAGGTCGTCGACCTCGACCGACGGCGGCATCCGGCTCACGAGGTGATACGCGATCCGCTTCACGAGGTCGGCATGGCGGGTCACCAGCTCGTTCTGCGCCGCCTCGTCGATCGGCGGATCGCCCGGCCGCCGGCGGCGCGCGGCCGGCTCGTCTGCGGCCGAGTACTGTGTGCTTGCTCTCATTGCAAATCCGTCAAGGGAGCCATCCCAGCTCCCAGCATGCGTTCGACGAAGAATTCCAGGTGGCCACGCGCAACCGTGGGCACCGACCACTTATCGGCCCTGGTCGCCAGATTCTTGAGCGCCTGGGACGAAATCGCGGTCGGATAGGCGTCCACGACCGCAGTCTGACGCTGCACCGCACGACGCAGATACTCGTCGTAGGGGATCGAGCCGCAGAACTCGAGGGTGACGTCGAGAAACCGTTCGCAGACGCGCTCGATCTTGCGGAAGAGCTCGGGTCCCTCGCCCGACCGGCGGGTCTGGTTCGCGAGCACCTGGAACCGATGGACGCCGTGGTCCCGGCTCAGCACCTTGATCAGTCCGTACGCATCGGTGATCGACGCCGGTTCGTCGCAGACGACGACCACGACGTGCTGAGCGGCCTGGGTGAACGTGACGACGCTGTCGTGCAAGCCCGCGGGCGTATCGATGATCAGCGTGTCGATGCGGTGATACAGGTCGCTGAACGCCCGGATGAGGCCTGCCTGCTCGGCGGCGGACAGGTTCGCCATCCGCTGGCTTCCCGAGGCCGCCGGTACGACCTGCAGCCCGTGCGGCCCAGTGACGATCACGTCCTCGAGCGCGCACTCGCCCGCGAGCACGTGCCCGAGATGAAAGCGGGCGTGCAGGCCGAGCAGCACGTCGACGTTCGCGAGCCCGAGGTCGGCGTCGAGCAGCATCACCTCCCGCTGCGCCGCGGCAAGCGCGACCGCGAGATTGGTCGACACCGTCGTCTTGCCGACGCCGCCCTTGCCGCCGGTGACGGCGATGACTTTCACCGGACGATCCGCATTCAAGCGGGCGTACCGGTTCGCCCGATGCCGCGTGGCGCCTGGATCATGCATGCGCGTGGACTCCGGCGAACGGGGGCGCCCGGTCGGGCGGCGCGGCGCTCTCGCGTTCGGGCCGGCGCAACGCCGCGGCGAGTTTCACGAGCCAGATCCGGCGGCGGTGGGCGCCGTGAAGGTCTTCCGGCACGCGCTGACCGTTGCACAGATAGGCGATCGGCAGCGAGCCGCCGACCACGGTCGACAACGCCGCGCCGAGACTCGCGGCCTCGTCGATCTTGGTGAGCACGCACGCGCTCGGGGCGAGCGTGCGGTACGCGGCCACCGCGGCCTGCAGCGCGCGCGCTTCGCTCGGCGCCGGCAAGGCGAGGAACGCGCGCGCCTGCGGCGCACCGGTTCGCAGCAGGTTCAGCTGCTCCGCGAAACCCGGTTCGCGGGGCCCGAATCCGGCAGTGTCGATCAGCACCAGTTTCTTCGCGCGCAAGCGACCGAGCACCCGCGCGAGATCCGCACCGTTGTCGGCCGCATGGATCGCAACCCCGAGGATCCGCGCGAAGGTCCGCAGTTGCTCGCGTGCGCCGATCCGGAATCCGTCGGTGCTCACCAGCGCCAGGTCCTCGGCGCCGTGTCGCGCGCACCAACGCGCCGCGAACTTCGCGATCGTCGTCGTCTTGCCGGCGCCGGTCGGTCCGACGACCGCGACGACGCCGCCGGTCTCAACGGTCTGATCGTCGACCAGCGGCAAGGATCTGGCGAGCAGCGCGAGCGGGATCTGCGCCCGATCGGCGACGCGCAGGTCGCGCGGCGCCGTGTCGGCGATGCGCCAGGCCACCTCGGCGGTGAGGCCGATCGCGGTCAGTTCGTCGAACACGCGAGCCTTCAGCGGATCTTCCTCCCGCGCCTGGTTCCACGCGAGCCGCGCGAAGCCGCCCTCGAGGGACCGCCGCAGATCGCGGATCTCGCGTCGCATCGCGTCGTAGGTCGCGTCCGTCGCGGCGGGA
>JAGWPU010000108.1 GCA_028870355.1 Gammaproteobacteria bacterium
ACCCGAACTGGCGCCGCAAGATCCCGCCGCCGATCGAGGAACTCCTCGAGCGCGGCGACGTCGTCGACGCGCTCCGCGCGATCGATCAGGCGCGCCGCTGAGCGCGCGCGGCCCAGACCCACCCGAGGCCCGAGACGACGACCGCGGCGGGCACGATCTGCACCGCGGCGGCGAGCGAGGTCGCGTCGGACACCAGGCCGATCAGGAACGGCGAGATCGCGTCGCCGAACAAGTGGATCGCGAACACCGACAGCGCGACCGCGGTCGCCCGTTCGAGCGGCGAGACCAGGTTCACGATCGCCGCGTTCACCGGGCCGGTCGACAGGAACAGCAGGAACTCGGCGACGATCATCCCGAGGTAATAGAGCCGGGGCGTCGCGGCCGCGAGCGCGAGCCACACGAACGGCGCGGCCGCGAGCGTCGACAGCGCGCACAGCCACAGGAACGCGGCCGGCGTGCGGCGCGCCCAGCGGTCGCCGACCCACCCGCCGACGAACGTCCCGAGGAAGCCGGTGATCACGACGATCTCGCCGAAGCTCACGGTCGCCTGCGCGCGCGGCAGGCCGCGCACGCGCTCGAGGAACGCGGGCATCCACGCGGCGAGCCCGCCGACCGCGAACGTGTAGGCGGCATAGCCGAGCACGGTGAGCGCGTACGGACGGTTGCCGAGCAGGCGCCGGTAGGTCTGCGCGAGATTCGCCGCGGGCGGCTCGCGCGGCACGGGGTCCTGGGCGCCCCGCGGCGGATCGCGCAGCGCAAGACACAGCGCCGCGAGCGCGAGCCCGGGCACGCCGGCGACGAAGAACGCGCGGCGCCAGCCGTAGCGGGCGTCGACCAGGCCGCCGATCACGTAACCCAGCGCCGAGCCGATCGGGATCGCCGCGAAGAAGATCGCCATCACGCGGCCGCGTCGCTCGGACGGGTAGTAATCCGACAGCAGGCTCGGCGCGATCGTGCCGTACGCCGCCTCGCCGATCCCGACCGACGCGCGGGCCGCGAGCAGCGCGAGGAACGACCCGGCGAAGCCCGACAGCACGGTCGCGACGCTCCACAGCGCGACGCCGGCGGCGATCAGCCGCGGCCGCGGACGGCGGTCCCCGAGGCTGCCGAACACCGGCGCGGACAGCGTGTACACCAGCAGGAATGCGCTCATCAGCGCGCCGAGGTTCGCATCCGACAGGCCGAGGTGCGAGCGCTTCAGGCTCTCGAACAACGCCGGGACGATGTAGCGATCGAGATAGTTGAACAGGTTGATCAGCGACAGCGTCGCGAGGCCCCAGCCGGCGCTCATCGCGCGCGATTTCGGGGCCGGTGTCGGCATCGCGCCGGTCAGTGCGCGCGCCCGGCGCGCACCGCCGCGCGCTGCCAGGCGGCGCGCTGCTCGGCGAACCGCACGACCTGCGCGGCGAGGATCTGGAGCTGGCGATCGATCGCCGGGCTCGATGGCCGGTCGTCGGCGTCGAAGCGGCACTCGCTGGTGTTGATCGCGACGCCGAGCGGCGTCGGCCAGCCGCGCAGCGCGTGCACGATCGAGCGCAGTGCCGCGAGCGTCGCGCCGGTCGCCTGCCAGCCGGTCGCGCAGGCGATCACCCCGACCGCGCGGTCCTCGAGGTACGGCGGCGCGTCCTCGCGCAGGTCCTCCGCGTAGTCCAGCGCGTTCTTGATCAGGCCGGACAGGGAGCCGTGATAGCCCGGCGAGGCGACGACGATCCCGTTCGCGCGGCGCAGCGCCGTGACCAGCGCATGCACCGCGGCGTCGCGCTCGCCGTCGCTCGGCACGTAGATCGGCAGCACGAGCTGCGGGCCGGTCAGGAGCTCGGTGCGCGCGCCGAGCGCCCGCGCGTGCGCGAGCACGTGCCGCAGCGCGCGCTCGGACGCGGATCCCGGTCGGGTGGTTCCACCGATCCCGAGGATCAGCGGCGGGTCGTCGGGGGTCGAGATCGTCGCCATCGCGCGCGGCATCGTAGCAAATCGCGATTCCGGGGAGCGGGCATTCGGCGTAGGATCGGGGCCTGCGATGCGCCTCCCGATCGCGATTCGCCGCTTTGCCCCGCCGCTCGCGCTCGCGGGGATGCTCGCGGGCTGCGACGGCACCGCGGTGGTCACGCTCGGCGCCTCGCCGGCGCACTTCCTCGCGTACCGGGTGACCCTCGTGTCGGTCACGCTCGCGACCGCGAACGGCGCGAGCACGGTCGCGGTGGTCCCCGCCGGGTCCCCGGTCGATTTCGCGCGTCTCGCGAACCACGACGAGGTGCTCGGCGCGCCCACCGCGGTCCAGGGCAGCTACACCCGCGCGACCGTGACGCTCGATTACCGTGGTGCGCAGATCGTCGCCGACGACGGCAGCGTGGGCGGCGTCGCGCTGACGCCGGTCGCGCCCTCGGGCCTGCCGCTCGGCGTGGTCACGGTCACCGTGAACCTCGATCCGAAGGATCCGCTGCGCGTCGTTGCGAACCGCAGCTCGAGTCTCGCGCTGTCGGTGCCGCTGGCGCTCGCGAACTCGGTGAACCTCGCGCTGAAGACGGTCACGGTGAGCCCGGTGGTGGTCGCGAGCGCGATCCCCCTCGATCTGAAGCCCGTGGTCGTGCGCGGTCCGCTCGCGGGCGTCGCGGCCGCGAGCGGTGAGTACACGACCGGGATCGCGCCGTTCGACGGACCTGCGCAGCCGGGGCAGCTCGTGGTCACGCTCGGCGCGGCGACCGCGCTCGAGGTCGATGGGGTCCCGTCGGTCGGTGCGACCGGGAGCGCCGCGCTCGCGGCCGAGACCCGCAACGCCGCGACGATCGCGACCGGCACGCTCAGCGGTACCGCGACGCTCACCTCGAGCGCGCAGAACGTCGCGTTCGACGCGACCGAGGTGCTCGCGGGCACGAGCGCACGCAGCGCCGCGTTCGACCGGCTCGCGGGTCTCGTCGTCGCGCGCCGCGGCGACCTCGTCACGCTCGCGCCGGCGACGTGGCTGTCGGCCGCCGGCGTGCCGTCCCTCGTGACCGGGTCCGCGACCGTCACGCTCGGACCGGGGACCGCGGTCACGACGCTCGGCTCGAGCGCGGCGGCATCCCCGACGATCGCGGCGGTCTCGGTCGGCTCGCGGATCGTCGCGTTCGGCTCTGCCACCAGCGATGCGGCCGGCGACGTCGCGCTCGATGCGAGCGCGGGGCGCGTGCGGCTCGTGCCGACGAGCGTCGACGGCGTGCTCGCCACCGCGCCCGCGACGACCGCGGGCACGACGCTGCCGCTGGTGCTCGGCGCCCTCGGCGGGCGCACCGCGAGCGCGTTCACGTTCGCCGGGACCGGCCGTTCGAGTGCGAGCGATGCGAATCCGGCCGATTACCAGGTCGACACCGGCGGGCTCGCGTTGGCGGGCGGTGCGGTCGGCGATCCGGTCGAGGCGCACGGCGTCGTCGCGCCGTTCGGGTCCGCACCGCCGGATTTCGCCGCGAGCGCGCTCGACGGTCCCTCAACCGTGCCCGCCGCGCTCACGATCGGCTGGGGGGCGGCCGGTACCGCGAGCCCGTTCGCCTCGTTCGGCGGCGCGAGCCTCGTGCCGGACCTCGGCAACCCCGCGATCGGCGCGCGGCACACGATCACGGTCGGCGCCGAGACGGTCGATCTGAAATCCCTCGGCGCGAACCCGACGATCGTGCCGGACGCCGCCGCGCCCGCGGTGATCTACGCGATCGCGCACGCGGCGACCGGCCACGTCGACGACTACGACACCTACGCGGACTTCGCGAACGCGCTGCAGGGCGCGCTGAACGGCACCACCGCGATGCGCGCGCTCGCGGCCGAGGGGCGGTACGCGGCCGCGACCCGCACGTTCACCGCGACCTCGATCACCGTCCAACTCGCCGATTGAGCGGGTCTATACTGGTGCGAGCGGCGCCTCGCGCGTCACGACCCTCGAGGGGACGAAGCGATGGACATCGCGATGATCGGTTTGGGGAAGATGGGCGCGAACATGGCGCGACGCCTGCTCGCGGGCGGCCACCGCGTGATCGGCTTCGATCCGGCGGAAGGCGCGCGGCGCGCGCTCGTGGCGGCCGGCGGCGAGGCGGTCGAGACGCTCGAGGCCGCGGTCGCGGCGCTCGCGCCGCCGCGCGCGGTGTGGATCATGGTGCCGGCGGGCGCACCGACCGACCAGACGCTCGAGCGGCTCGAGCCGCTGCTCGCGGCGGGCGATGCGATCGTCGACGGCGGGAACTCCTACTATCGCGACACGCTGCGGCGTGCGGCCACCGCCGCGGCGCGCGGGCTGCACTACGTCGACTCGGGAACCAGCGGCGGGGTCTGGGGCCTCACCGAGGGTTACAGCCTGATGATCGGCGGCGACCCGGCCGCGGTCGAGCGCCTGCGGCCGATCTTCGAGACGCTCGCGCCGGCACCGGACCGCGGCTGGGGCCGGGTCGGGCCGAGCGGGGCCGGCCACTTCACGAAGATGGTCCACAACGGGATCGAGTACGGGCTGATGGAGGCGTACGCGGAAGGCTTCTCGATCCTGCAGCACAAGCGGGAGTTCGACCTCGACCTGCATCAGGTCGCCGAGATCTGGCGCCATGGCAGCGTGGTGCGCTCCTGGCTCCTCGATCTGACCGCGAACGCGCTCGCGGGCAACCCGACGCTCGCGGGGATCGCTCCCGTCGTCGCCGATTCCGGCGAGGGGCGCTGGACCGTCGCCGAGGCGATCGAACTCGGCGTGCCGGCGTTCGTGATCGCGCAGTCGCTCTTGGAGCGGCTGCGCTCGCGCGATACCGACTCGTTCTCGGACAAGCTGCTCGCCGCGATGCGCAACCAGTTCGGCGGGCACGCGATCCAGCGGGAGTGAGGGACCGGCGCGGCTAGCGCTCGGCGAGCGCCGCGTCGACGATGCGCTGCGCCTCGTCGAGGATCCGGCGCAGGTGCGCCGGATCGCGGAAGCTCTCGGCGTAGACCTTGTAGATGTCCTCGGTGCCCGACGGGCGTGCGGCGAACCAGCCGCCCGCCGAGATCACCTTCACGCCGCCGAACGGCGCGTCGTTCGCGGGCGCGCGGGTCAGGATCGCGGTGACGGGTTCTCCGGCGAGCTCGGTCGCGCCGACCCGGTCGGCCGTGAGCGACGACAGCCGCCGCTTCTGTGCGGCGTTCGCCGGCGCCTCGACCCGATCGGAGTACATCGCGCCGAGGTCACGCTCGAGCGCCGCATGGCATTCGCCCGGATCGCGGCCGGTCCGTGCGGTGATCTCCGCGGCGAGCAGCGCCGGGGCGATCCCATCCTTGTCGGTCGTCCACGCGCTCCCGTCGATCCGCGCGAACGCGGCGCCGGCGCTCTCCTCGCCCGCGAACGCGACCGAGCCGTCCGCGAGGCCGGCCGCGAACCACTTGAACCCGACCGGCGTCTCGTCGATCCGGCGAGCGAGGCGAGCGGCGACCCGATCGATCATCGAGGAGCTCACGATCGTCTTGCCGATCCCGGCGCGCGGTCCCCATGCGGGGCGATGCCGGAAGAGGTAGTCGATCGCGACCGCGAGATAGTGGTTCGACGGCAGGAGCCCGCGGCCGCGCGTGACGATCCCGTGGCGGTCGTGGTCGGTGTCGCAGGCAAACGCGACGTCGTAGCGCTCGCGCAGCCCGAGGAGCCGTTGCATCGCGTACGGCGAGGAGGGGTCCATCCGGATCCGTCCGTCCCAGTCGACGCTCATGAAGCGGAACGTCGGATCGACGGTGTCGTCGACGACGTCGAGGCGCAGCCGGTGGTGCTCGGCGATCCGTGCCCAGTAGTGCACGCCCGCGCCGCCGAGCGGGTCGACGCCGATCCGCGCCGAGCTCCCGCGAATCGCATCCATGTCGACGACCTGGCCGAGCTCCTCGACGTACCGGCTCAGGAAATCGTGCGCGTGGGTCGTCGGTGCGCGCCGCGCCCGCGCGTAATCGATCCGGCGCACCCCGGCGAGCCCGGTCTCGAGCAGCCGGTTCGCGCGGGTCTCGATCGCGCGCGTGAGATCGGCGTCCGCCGGCCCGCCGTTCTGCGGGTTGTACTTGAAGCCGCCGCCATCCGGCGGGTTGTGGGACGGGGTGATCACGATCCCGTCGGCGAGCCCGGTGCTGCGGCCCCGGTTGTGGGCCAGGATCGCGTGCGAGATCGCCGGCGTCGGCGTGTACTCGTCGCCCGCGGCGATCATCGCATCGACGCCGTTCGCCGCGAGCACCTCGAGCGCGCTCGCGAACGCCGGCGCCGACAGCGCATGGGTATCGAAGCCGAGGAACAGCGGGCCGTCGATTCCGCGGGCGCGCCGGTTCTCGCAGATCGCCTGGGTGATCGCGAGCACGTGGTGTTCGTTGAAGCTTGCCTCGAGCGACACGCCGCGATGACCGGAGGTGCCGAACGCGACGCGTTGCGCGGGCTCGGCCGGATCGGGCCGCAGCGCGAAGTACGCGGTGATCAGCCGTGGCACGTCGACGAGGAGCGCCGCCGGGGCGCGCTTCCCGGCGAGCGGGCTGTGGGGCGCGCTCACGGGCCCGCGAGCGCCGCGCTCTTCGCGGCGATGCGCTGCAGGAGGTCGCGCCAGGAGGCGACGAACGCCGCCGCGCCGTCGCGCTGCAGTTGCCCCCCGAGCGCGTCGACGTCGATGCCCGCGGCGGCGTAGCGCGCGATCGTCTGCTCGGCGTCGGCGCCCTCGGCGCGCATCGGATCCGGCGGCCGGCCGGCGGTCGCGAAGTGCTGCAGCGTCTTCTCCGGCATCGTGTTGATCGTGCCGGGCGCGGCGAGCGCCTCGACGTAGGTGCTCGGCCACTCGGCGGGATCCTTCACGCCGGTGCTCGCCCACAGGAGCCGCTGCGGCGAGGCGCCCGCGGCGGCGAGCGCGCGCCAGCGCGGCGTGGCGAGCCGCTCGCGGTACGCGCGCTCGCAGCGCCGCGCGATCGCGATCC
>JAGWPU010000109.1 GCA_028870355.1 Gammaproteobacteria bacterium
ACACCGCCGGCCCGGCGATCAATCCGCTGATCAAGATCATCAACATCGTCGCGCTGCTGCTCGTCCCGCTGCTCGGCCGGATGTTCTGATCCGCCCCGCGCGGGGCTCGGGGACACGGCACGGGACGGAACGTCCCGTGCCGCCTCCGCCGGTCCCGGATCGGTCGTCCGCGATCGCGGACGCCGCGTCTCAAATGTCGAAGAACGCGGCGTCCAACGGCAACACCGGGTCGCGAACCGCGACCCGCAACTCCGGCTCCTTCAGCGACACGCGCGAACGCGGCGGCACGCTGTGCGCGAGGAACACCGAGCCGCCGATCACGCTGTCCGTGCCGACCACCGTACCGCCGCCGAGCACGGTCGCGTTCGCATAGAGCGTCACCCCGTCCTCGACCGTCGGATGGCGCTTGCGGCCGCGGATGATCTGGCCGTCTGCGTCGCGCGGGAACGAGAGCGCGCCGAGCGTGACGCCTTGATAGAGCTTCACGCGCGCGCCGATCTCGGTGGTCTCGCCGATCACCACCCCGGTCGCGTGATCGATGAAGAACTCCGGACCGATGCGCGCGCCGGGATGGATGTCGCATCCGGTACGCGAATGCGCCCATTCGGTCATGATCCGCGCGATCATCGGGACCCCGAGCGTGTGCAGCTCGTGGGCGATCCGGTACACGCTGACGGCGAGCACCCCGGGATATGCGAGGATGATCTCGTCGAGGCTCGTCGCCGCCGGATCGCCGTCGTACGCGGCTTGCACGTCACGGACCAGCATCCCGCGGATCGCCGGCAGCCTCGCCAGGAACGCCTGGGTCAGCTGCCGGGCGCGGGGCGCGCACTCACCGCCCGGCGGCGCCTCGCCGTCGCCGGCGTCGCGCTCGCGCCCGTAGCACAGGCACTGCTCGATCTCCCGCTCGAGCATTGGCGCGAGTCGTGCGAGGATCTCCTCGATGCGCATCCCGAGGTTCTCGTGATCCGACCCCCGGGGCCCGAAGTATCCCGGATACAGCAGATCGAGGATCGTCTTCAGGATCTCCACGATCGCCGCGCGCGACGGCAGATAGTGCTTCGAGACGCAGACCGCGCGCGGATCGTCGCGAAACGCGCGCGATAGCGCCTCGGTCACGCGCCGCCGAGCCGCCTCGGGGGGGTCCGGGTCCGTCATTGCCGCCGCGCTCCGATCAGCCGACCGCCTGCATCTTCTCGACCTCGTCGAACAAGCCTTCGAACAGCGCGCCCGACAGGTACCGCTCGCCCGCGTCGGGGAGGATTGCGACGATCGTCTTGCCGCGCTGCGCCGGCTCTTGAGCGAGCCGCAGCGCGACCGCCATCGCAGCACCGCAGGAGATCCCGCACAGAATCCCCTCCTCGCGGGCGAGACGGCGGGCGATCGCGATCGCGTCCTCGTTACTGACCAGCTCGGCGCGGTCGACGAGCGTGAGATCGAGGTTGCGAGGAATGAAGCCGGCGCCGAGGCCCTGGATCTTGTGCGATGCAGGCGTCAGCGGCTGGCCCGCGAGCGTCTGGCTGATCACCGGCGACAGCGCCGGCTCCACGGCGACCGTGGCGATCGGCTTGCCGCGCGTCTTCTTGATGTACCGCGACACGCCGGTCAACGTCCCGCCGGTGCCGACGCCGGACACCAGCACGTCGATCTGCCCGTCGGTGTCGTCCCAGATCTCCGGACCGGTCGTCGTCTCGTGGATGCCCGGATTCGCAGGATTGTCGAATTGTCGCATCAACAGGTATTTCTGTGGATCCGCTGCCGCGAGTTCCTCCGCCTTCGCGATCGCCCCCTTCATCCCCTTCGCGCCGGGCGTCAGGATCAGGCGTGCGCCGAGCGCGACCAGGACCTTGCGCCGCTCCATGCTCATCGTCTCGGGCATCGTGAGCACGCACCCGTAGCCGCGAGCCGCGGCCGCGAACGCGAGTGCGATGCCGGTATTGCCGCTGGTCGCCTCCACGATCGACATCCCGGGCTTCAGCACGCCACGCGCCTCCGCGTCCCAGACCATCGCGGCGCCGATCCGGCACTTGACCGAATAGGCGGGGTTGCGTCCCTCGATCTTCGCCAGGACCGTCGCGCCCGCGCCCGCGGTCAAACGGTTGATGCGCACGAGCGGCGTGCGTCCGATGGATCGGGTGTTGTCCTCGAAAATCTGCATGGTGCACCTCGTGGCGCCGCGCCTTCGGCGGCAGCGCATGTCATGAAAGCAGGGATTTTCCCTCTTGGCTAGGCGGCTTGCACAATAGCCAGTGGTTATGGGGAACTGCCGGCCGGTTATGGCGCCGATCAGCCCGGCGTCGGCGCCATTGCGAGCGGCTGGGGTCGCCCGATCGCGAAGCCCTGGACGAAATCGATCCCCATCCGCTTGACCGCCTCGAGCGAGCCCTGATCCTCGACCTGTTCCGCGACGACCCGGAAATTGAGCGTCCGCGACAGGTCGACCATCGCGGCGACCATCGCTTGATTGACCGCGTCGTCCGCCAGATTGCGAATGAACGACCCGTCGATCTTCAGATAATCCATCGGCAGCGTCCGCAGGTTCGCGAACGAGCTCAGGCCGCTACCGAAGTCGTCGAGCGCGAACTCGCAGCCCATCCCGTGCAGCACCTCGACGAAGCGGCGAGCATGGTCGAGGTTCGCGACGACGGAGCTCTCGGTGACCTCGAAGCACAGGTCCCCCGGCACCGCGCCGGTATGATCGAAGCAGTCGACGACGAATTCGAGGAAGCTGGCGTCGCCGAGGGTCTGGCCGGCGACGTTGATCGCAACGCTCCGCCCCGGCGGTAGCCGCAGCGCGCCGCGGCCGAGCGCGGACAACACCGCCTGCACCACCCAGCGATCGACGTGAGGCATCAAGCGATACCGTTCGGCCGCGCGGATGAACTCCGCGGGCTGCGCGTTCGTCTTGCCGCCCGGGCGCAAGCGCAACAGCACCTCGAGCGCGGGTCCGCGCACGCCGTCCCGCTGCGCGTGCACGATCGGCTGGAAATAGAGCTCGAACGAGTCGTTGCGCAGCGCATTCTGCAGCACCTGGAGCCATTGGATCTCGCCGCTCTGGCGGGCGGAGGCCTCCTCGCGCGCGGAATAGACGTGGACTTTCACGCCCCCCTGCTTCTTCGCGATGTAGCACGCCGAATCGGCAGCGTTGAGCGCATCCTCGATCGTCGTTGCGTCGCGGCCGATCTCGACCAGACCGACGCTCACGCCGATGTTGAAGATCTTGTCGCGCCGAACGAAACGGTAGTCGTTCACCGAGCGCACGACGTCGTCGGCGATCTGCCGCGCCTTGTCGAGCGGACAGCCGGTGAGCAGCAGCGCGAACTCGTCGCCGCCGATCCGGCCGACGGTATCGGAATCGCGCACCGCATCCTTGATCAGTGCGGCGACCTCGCGCAGCAGGTTGTCGCCGGCCGAGTGCCCGCACGTGTCGTTGACGACCTTGAAGCGATCGAGATCGAGGTATGCGAGGGCATGTGCGACGTCGCCCTGGCGCGCCGAATCGATCGCCTCCTGCAGCCGCCGTTCGAACTCGCGGCGGTTCACGAGACCGGTGAGCGCGTCGTGGCTGGCCTGGTAGCTCATTTGCCGGGTGAGGCCCCGCCATTCGCTCGCGTCGTGCAGCACGATCACCGCTCCGGCGGTATCCCCGGCATCGCCCTGCAGCGGTGCGACGCTGATCTCGACCGAGCGCTCCGCGGCGCCGCTCGCCGGTACGAGCACCGTGCGCTTGCCGACCGCGAGACGCTGTCCGGTCGCGAGCACCTTGCGCACCGGATCGGTGATCGCCTGCCGGTCCGTCTCCTCGACCAGCGTCGCCGCATCCGCCAGGGACTTGCCGAGGAGATCATCCGCGGGCGCACCGAGCAGTTGGGCGGCCGCCTGGTTCGCGTAGTCGATCCGGCCCTCCGCGTCGACCGTGAGGACCGCCTGCCCCATCGCGTCGAGGGTCGCGAGCGCCCGCGGGCGCGGCGCCTCGTTCCGGTCCTCGGGCAGCATCTCGATCGCGGTCAGCAACAGCACCGGTTCGCCGGCGTTGTCGATCAGCGCGCTCGACAGCTCGACGCGGGTGACCTGGCCCTGGGCGCCGATCAGCTCCACTTCGTAGCGCTCCGCCGCCGGCTGCCCGTCCAGCCGGCGCTCGAGGTTCTGCTGGACGAGTTCCACGTACTCCGGCGCGACGAAATTCGCGAGCGGCTGGCCGATCACCTGGTCGCGGCCGGTGCCGAGCAGCGCCAGGAACCGTGGATTCGCGAACAAGATGCGTTCGCGGGTGACGACGACCGCTTCGTGCACGGACTCGACCAGCCGCTGGAAGAGCTGTTCGCGATCGTGCGAGCGCGCGCCGCGACGCTCCAGGTTCTCGAGCAGCTGGTTCACCGCCCCGCCGAGTTCCTCGACGCGGGCGCCGTGGCCTTCGACCGGCACCCGGGCGGAGGGCTCGGCATCCTGGGTCATCCGGCGGATCCGGCGGGAGATGGCTTCGATCGCCCGGGCCTCGCGCCGGCGGCGCGCGTGCAGGACCCCGAGCCACACGGCGAGGAGCGCCGTGCTCGCGAGCCACAACCAGCTAGACGATGAGCTCAATTCATCCCTCGCGCTCGATGACTCCTGTCCCTGGCGCTATCTCGCCCCGAGTCGTGGATCACCCCTGGAATCATCGTGTCCCAGAGGATAGCGCAGGCCGTGGCGCCGCTTGCGTAAATTGACCATAATCAGCGTCATCGAAGCCTTTATTTGCAGCGAGCGAGACACCGATGGATACCCGAGCCGCCCGACGACAGATGGTCGATCAACAGATCCGCACCTGGGACGTGCTCGACGCGCGGGTGCTCGATGCGATCGCCGCGATTCCGCGCGAAGCGTTCGTGCCGGCGGCGTACCGCGCCGTCGCGTTCGCGGACGCACCGATCCCGATCGGCCTCGGCCAGACGATGCTCGCGCCGAAGCTCCACGGCCGGATCCTGCAGGCGCTCGAGGTGACGCCAGCGGACTCGGCGCTCGAGGTCGGCACGGGCACGGGCTATTTGGCCGCCTGCCTGTCCAGGCTCGCCGCAAGAACCCGATCGATCGACATCCATCCGCAGTTCATCGATCAGGCGCGCACGACGCTCGCGGCGCTGCCGCTCGCCCCGATCGCGCTCGCGGTGCGCGACGCGTTCTCGCCGGAAACGCTCGGCGAGTACGACGTGATCGCGCTGACCGGATCGATGCCGCGATACGACGCGCGGTTCGAGCGCGCACTCGCGATCGGCGGTCGCCTGTTCGCGATCGTCGGGACGGCACCGGTGATGGAAGCGATCCTGGTACGGCGGGTCGGGACCGACGAGTGGGTCCGCGAGAGCCTGTTCGAGACGGTGATCGATCCGTTGATCGGTGCGCCCGCAGCGGAAAAGTTCGTGTTTTGATGGTTACCGGCATCACGCCGGAGGAAGTCCTCGAACGTCGCGGGCGCGGCGAGCCGATCGTGCTCGTCGACGTACGCGAACCCTGGGAAACCGCGTTCGCGTCCGTGCCCTGCGAGCATCATCGGATCCCGATGGGCCAGATCGCCGATCGCGTCGGCGAGCTCGATCCGAACGCGGTCACGGTCGTGATCTGCCACGCGGGCGTTCGCAGCCTCGCGGTCGCGCACTTTCTCGCGCGTCGCGGATTCGCGGCCGTGCTCAATCTGACCGGCGGGATCGACGCCTGGTCGATCCGCGTGGATCCGTCGATCCCTCGCTATTGACGAGGGATCGGGCGGTCGCCGTGGCCCGGATCCAACCAGGGATCCAGCCACTCGACCAGCCGCGCGACGCTGCCGCGCTGCATCGCAACCATCCGGCGTCCGATCGCGCCGATGCGCGTGCGCTCCGCCGGATCCGTGAGCCATCGGGCGAGCTGTGCCGCGAGTTCGACCGAATCGGCGACGATTCGTGCGGCGCCGGCCGTGGTCAGGAGCGCCGCGACCTCCCGTCCATTGTCGATCGACGGCCCGGTCAGCACCGGCACGCCGACCGCCGCGGGCTCGAGCAGGTTGTGGCCGCCGACCGGAACGAGGCTCCCGCCGACGAACGCGGCGTCCGCCGCGGCGTAGTACAGAGCGAGTTCACCGATCGTGTCGAGCAGCAGCACGGGAACCGAGGACGCCGCCGGTCCGTCGCGGCTGCGCCGCACGTAGCGCCAGCCGGCGGCATCCAGGAGCGCAGCGACCGCATCGAAGCGCGGCGGATGCCGTGGCGCGAGGACCAGCAGGGCGTCCGGCACGGTGCGCAGCAGCTCACGGTGCGCATCGAGCACCGCCTGCTCCTCGCCGGCATGGGTGCTGCCCGCGACCCAGATCGGGCGCGCCCCGAGATCGCCGGCTCGCAGAGCGCTCGCTCGGGAGGGCAGGTCCGGATCGATCTCGAGATCGAATTTCACGTTCCCGAGGACGCAGGTTCGTGCCGGATCCGCGCCGATCTGGCGAAATCGCTCCGCGTCGGCCTCGCTCTGCGCGGCGATCGCGACGCCGGGGCCGAACAGGTCGCGAATCAGCGCGCCGCCGCGTCGGTAACGCGCGACGGATCGGGCGGAGAGCCGCGCGCTCGCGAGCACCAGCGGGATCCTGCGGCGCGAGCACGCCTCGAACAAGGTCGGCCAGAGTTCGGTCTCCATGATCACGCCGAGCGTCGGGCGCACGCGATCGAGGAAGCGCGCGACGGCGCGCGGCGTGTCGTAGGGCAGATAGCGCACGTCGGCGCCGTCGCCGAAGGAACTGCGCGCCTTCGCCCGTCCGGTCGGTGTCGCGGTCGTGATCACGAGGCCGTACCCCGGGTGCCGTTCGCGCAGCGCGCGCACCAGCGGGACGGCCGCCGCGACCTCCCCGAGCGACACCGCGTGCAACCAGATCGCAGCGCCCGCGGCGCGCGGCGGCCCGAGGCCGAAACGCTCGGCGAATCCCGAGCGGTAGGCCGGGTCGCGAATCGCCCGCAACAGCGTGACCGCGGCGGCGAGCGGGGCGAGGATCCGGATCAGCACGCGGTAGACCGGTCGCATCGTCCGAATCTCGATCAGCCGTCCGCCGGCCGCGCGGCGGCGCGCTCCGACGCATACGCGCCGAGGAGGGCGCGCCAGCCGGCGTCGAATTCCCGCAGCACGCGATCCGCCCCGATCTTGCGCAGCGAACGCCGCAAGCGCCGCAGGTTGCGCAGCGTCCAGCGCCCGTCCGCGAGCACGCGGCCGCGGTCGAAGTCGATGAAACTGACGTGGCCCGCGCCGTCGACGAGCACGTTGTGCGCGTTCAGATCCGCGTGATCCACCCCTTCACGGTGCAACCTTGCGATCGCGGCGCCGAGCGCGCTCCACAGCGCGGGCGGGAGTTCTCCGTCGGTCAGCCGCTCGCTGAGCGGTCGCGCATCCGGGATCCGGGCGGTGATCAGGTCGCAGCGGTAGAACGGACCCTCGCGCCGGTAGCGAGCCGCGACCGGTCGCGGCACGGGCAGCCCGCGTCGCCACAGCCGATCGAGGAGTCGCCACTCGGCGAACGCGCGCACGCGGTCCTCGCCGGTCCACAGGTACCGATCCGCGAGGAAGCGCGCGACGAACCCGCCGCGGCGATAGTGACGCAACACCCAGGAGCGGCTCTCGTCGCCGACGAACCAGGTCGCGCCGCGACCGCGCGCCGCCGGGACCGCGGTCGCGCGGCGCGACCACTGCTGCGGATCGAAGATCGCATCGGCCGCCGCCTTCGCCCACTCCGGCGCATTCGCCTCGTCGGCGAGCATCGCACCCGCGGCGGTCACGATGCGCCGGCCGGATCCCCTGATGATGTTCGACTCCCCCTCGGACAGCGGCACGGGGTTCGAGTCTAGCATCACGAAGGCCGCCTTTTTCGCTAGAATCCCGGGCTTTCCTACCCGATGCGCGGAGCGCGGATGAACCCGATTTCGGTGCCGGTGTCGCCCGGCGAACTGATCGACAAGATCACGATCCTCGAGATCAAGTCGGCACGCATGGCCGACCCGGGCAAGCTCGCGAACGTGCGCCACGAGCTCGACGAGCTGCGACGTGCCTGGGCGGCATCGGACTACGGGCAGACCGACGTCGCGGCGGATCAGGCCGCGCTGTACGCGGTGAACGAGCGCCTGTGGCGCATCGAGGACGACATCCGTGCGAAGGAACGCGCGCAAGCATTCGACCGGGAGTTCATCGAGCTCGCCCGGTCCGTCTATTTCGAGAACGACGAGCGCGCCGCGATCAAGCGACGCATCAACACGCGGCTCGGTTCGGCGCTGGTCGAGGAGAAGTCCTATCGGGACTACCGCGGCGACGGCGTCCGCGGCTAGCTGGCCGCGGACCCCTCACCGGGAGCGGCGGGAGGTGCCGCGTCTCAGTGCGCCGGACCCCGGTCGAGCGTGTATTCGGCGCCACAGTACGGGCACTTCGCCCACCCGGTCGCCTCGATCGCGAGGTACACGCGCGGGTGGGAATTCCACAGCGACATCCCCGGCATCGGGCACGACAGCGGCAGGTCCGCTGCGGTGACCGTGTATCGGTGCTCCGCGTTCGGCTGGATCAGCCGGTGCTTCGATTCCTCCGCGATCATCGCCGACATCGCTTGCTCTCCACGTCGTCTGCCGAACGGTCCGGACCGCGATTTTGCGCGCGCGGGCGGCGGACCGCAATGCGCCGCGGCCTACCCGAAGGTTCGCGCCCAGAGGCGCTCGACGTGCCCCCGCTCGGCCGCGTACGGCGCGGCGTCGAAGACGCGCGCATCGTCCCCTTCGAGCGAGGCGTGATGCAGCACGCCGCGGTACCTTCGGTAGGTATCGGTGAGGAACGCCGCGGTCTCGAGGTCGATCACGCCGTGGCGAGCGAGCGCCTCGAGCTGGCGCACGTTGTCGCTGTGCTCGAGCAGCTGCGGCAGGCGCGACGCGGCCTCGAGCACCCAGTACTGCACGAGGAACTCGATGTCGGCGATGCCGCCCGCGTCCTGCTTGATGTCGAACTCCCCGGCTCCCGCGCGCGACAGCTCATGACGCATCCGCGCGCGCATCTCGGCGACGTCGGCACGCAAGGTCTCGCGATGGACCGCGGTGCCGAGCACGCGACGACGCACCCCTTCGAAGCGCGCGCAGAGCGCGGCGTCGCCCGCGACCGCGCGCGCACGCAGCAGCGCCTGGTGCTCCCAGGTCCACGCGTCGCGCAACTGATAGCGCTCGAACGCGTCGATCCCGGTGATCAGGAATCCGCCCTTGCCGTTCGGCCGCAGGCGCATGTCGACCTCGTAGAGCCGCCCGGCCGACGAGTGCATCGTCAACAGGTGCACGATCCGTTGCCCGAGCCTGAGGAAGAACACGCCGTTGTCGATCGACCGTGCGCCGCGCGTCAGCTGGATCTCGCCCGCGGAATCGTGCAGGAACACGAGGTCGAGATCCGAGCCGTAGCCGAGTTCGATGCCGCCGAGCTTGCCGTAGCCGACGACCGCGACGTTCGCGGGTCGCAGTGCCGACTCGTGCTCCCCGCAATGAGGCACGCCGTAGACCGCGGTGATCTGCTGCCACGCGAGCCGCAGGCAGCGATCGACGATGAGTTCGGCGATGTCGGTCAACCGGTCGCTGACGTTCATCAAGGGCATTCGACCGGTCAGGTCCGCGAGCGCGACCGAGAAGATCGCCGTCTTCTGGAACTGTCGCAACGCCTCGACCGACCGTTCCGGGTCGTCGCTCGCCGGCCCCGCTGCGATCGCCGCGAGCTCCCGCGCAAGGGTCTCCCGCGTCGGCTGCTCCTCGAACAGCTTGGGGTCGATCAGTTCGTCGAGCAGCAGCGGAAACTCGGCGACCTGCCGGGCGAGGAAGCCGCTCAGCGCGCACACGTCGATCAAGCGCGCGAGCGCTTGTGGACGCTCCTTCAGCAGCGCGAGGTAGGACGAACGCGCGCCGATCGTCTCCAGGATCCGCAGCACCCGGCCGACGACCGCGGCCGGGTGCGACTGTGCGGCGGCGGCCCCGACCAGACCATCGAGGATTGCGTGCAAGCGCCGGCGAGCGGTCTCGTCGAGCTTGCGGTACGCGGCCGAATCCCGGTAGGCAGCGAGCATCGGCTCGAGTTCACCGACCGCCGCCGGCGACAACCCCCGCGCGGCGATCTCCTCCGCGAGCCGCGGGGTGTCGAGCGCGAACGCGGCGCCGGACGGCGTGCCGCCCGTCTGTCCGCGATTGCCGGCGAACACCAGCGCGTCGAATTCGGTGGCGACCGTGCGTCGGGCCGCTTGCACCTGCGAGAGTGCCTCGTCCCAACCGGGATGCCCGAGGTGCCGCGCGATCCGCGCACGGTCGATCGGCGACTCCGGCAGTCGGTGCGTCTGCTCGTCGCGGAGCATCTGCACGGCGTTCTCGGCGCGCCGCAGCACCCGGTACGCCTCCGCGAGTTGCGCGACCGCGCGTGCGGCGAGCAGCTTCGAGCCGGCGAGCGCGGGCAGCACCTCGAGCAGTGCCGGGGTCTGCAAGCGCGAATCGCTGCCGCCGCGCACCAGCTGCAGGGATTGGACGATGAACTCGAGCTCGCGGATCCCGCCGGTGCCGAGCTTCAGATCCTCGTCGCGATCGCGCCGCGCGACCTCACGTGCGATCAGCGCCTTCATCTCGCGCAAGCTGTCGAATACCCCGTAGTCGAGGTAGCGACGATAGACGAAGGGCCGGACGACGTTCCGGTAGGTCGGCTCATAGGCCTCGGCGCCGACGACCGCGCGCGCCTTGATCCACGCGTACCGTTCCCAGTCCCGACCGTGTTGTTGCAGGTAGTCCTCCAGGCCACCGAGGCTCACGACCAGCGGGCCACTCGCGCCGAACGGACGCAGGCGGGTGTCCACGCGGAACACGAATCCGTCCTCGTCGCGTGCGTCGAGCAGGCCGATGAGCTCGCGCGACGCGCGCAGGAAGTACTCGGCGTTGTCGAGTCGGTGCGGGCCGTCGGTCTCGCCGTTCGCGGAATAGAGGAACACCAGGTCGACGTCGGAGGAGAAGTTGAGTTCCCGACCACCGAGCTTGCCCATCGCAACCACGATCAGGGACGCAGACCCGCCGCTCTCGTCCCGCGGACGCCCGAAGGCCGGTTCGAGGAAGCGCGCGCTCGCGGCCGCTGCGGCACGAATCGTGCCGTCGGCGAGATCGGACAGGGCGTCGAGCGTCTCGGCCACGTCGTCGCGACCGGTGATCGCGTGCCACGCGATCCGCAACATCGCGCGCCGGCGCCAGCGCCGCAGGATCCGTCGCGCGTCGGCGCCATCCGCAGCCGACCCCACGGCCTGTTCGTCGGCGACGCTCTGCGCCCGGGCCGAGGCCGGGTCGCAGTCCAGCGTCGCGAGGGCCCCGGGATCGCGCAGCAGCGCCGCGCCAGCGAACTCGCTGCACGCGATCACGCGGGGCAGTTCGGCGCGCAGCTCCGGCGCGCAGGCGACGATCGCAGCCGACAGGCGCTCGTCCTCCGCCGCGCGCGCCCACCAGCGCTCGATCGGATCGTGCAGTTCCGCGGGCAGGAGGTCGAGATCGGGTCGCGGCAGCGTCATGGGCGGGCTTCGAGTGCCAATATTACCGATCCATCTTGTCGGCGGGAAAGAAGTTCTTCGCCAGTCGACGCGATGAGATCGGCGGGCACACGGGCATGCGATACTCGCGCAGAGCCCATCCCGATCTGGCGACTCGCGGCCGCCGGGCTCTTCGTAGGGGACGTTCGATGCGTCGGAGGCGTCGCGTGAACAATCAACGAACGCACTGCGGTCGATCGGTCGGTCGAATATTCCATGCTGTCCTGCCGATCGCATTGATGCACTTGTCCCCCGGCGCTGCTCGCGCCGCAGCGCATGCGCCGCCGACCGTACCCGCCGCGTGCAAGACCGAGATGAGACGGTATCTGGCTCGTCGGCCGGCGATGCGGGCGGCAGAAGCTCAGGTGATCCGATGGCTGGATGCGAAGCAATACGACCGAGCGGTCCCCGCACTGCGGTCCGAGGTGCGGCGATATGCCGATCCTTGGGCCGGATTTGCGCTGGGGCATCTCTATGCCGCGGGCCTGGGTGTGCCGCGGAGCGTTCGGAGCGCCGTCCGCTGGTATCGCTGGTCGGCAATGCGCGGTGATCGATTCGCACAGCGACAGCTTGCCGACGCCTACCTCAACGGGACTGGCGTCGGACGCGATCCAGCTCGCGCCGCTCATTGGTTTCGCATCGGGGTCGCGCCCTATGAACTCGGCAGGGCCGATTACTGGCTGGCGAAGAAATATGCGAGCGCCACGCTCGTGCCGGTCAACCGAAGCAAGCAGAGGTATTACCTGGACGAGAGTTTGCGCACGTTACGCGAGCTTGCACGTCGGCCGAACGGCGAGGCGGAGTTCGATCTCGCTCGCGCGTACGCCGGGGGCTACGGCGTCGCCAGGAACCGCTCGGAAGCGCTGAAGTTCTTCTGCCGGGCGGTCTCGCACGACTACGAGCCGGCGGCCAGGCGCATTAGACAGATCGAGGACACGCATCGATGAAGCGACGCGATTTTCTCAGATCCGGTGTCAGCGCGACCACCGCGGCATTCATGCATCGCAGCCTGGTACGAGCAGCCGCACTGCCCGACACACGCCGTTCCGGCAGCATCGCCGACGTAGAGCATGTCGTGATTCTGATGCAGGAGAACCGTTCGTTCGATCATTATTTCGGGCATCTGGCGGGTGTGCGTGGCTATGGTGATCGCTTCCCACTGCAGCTGCCGGGCGGCAAGCCGGTCTGGTTTCAGCCGCGCATGCAGCGTCCCCGCGAGCCGATTTTGCCGTTTCACCTCGACACACGGCACAGTTCGGCGGCGTTGCTGCCGGATCTCGACAATTCCTGGGCTTCCCAGCACGGAGCGATTGCAGGCGGACGCTTCGATGGCTGGCCGCTGAACAAGACCGACATGACGATGGGCTACTTCCTGCGCGCGGACGTTCCGTTCCACTACGCGCTGGCCGATGCGTTCACGATCTGCGACCACTATTTCTGTTCGATCGCCGGCCCGACCAACCCGAATCGGGTCATGCTCTGGTCCGGGTCGATCGATCCGCGTGGCCTCGGCGGAGGACCTTGCATCGACGACGACGATTGGCCGTATACCCCGGGCGTGAAACCGTTCCAATGGACGACTTATGCGGAGCGTTTGCAGCGCGCCGGCGTGACCTGGCAGGTGTACCAACAGGGATTGGGATACAACGATGATCCGACGCTGGGAAATTACGACGACAACTCGCTCGCGTATTTCGCACCGTTCGTCGGCGCTGCCAGGGATTCCGAACTGTATCGACGCGCAATGCGCCCGGCGGGGCTCGACCGGCTGAAGAAGGACGTGCTCGACGGCCGGTTACCGCAGGTTTCCTGGATCGTCGCGCCCGCGGCTTTCTCGGAGCATCCAGCCTATCCACCCGCGTATGGAGCGATCTACATTGCGCGGGTGCTCGACGCGCTGACGGCGGATCTCGAGACCTGGGGCAAGACGGCATTGCTGTTGAACTACGACGAGAACGACGGCTTGTTCGACCACATCGTGCCCCCGCAACCACCGACACCGGTCCATCCGGGACTATCGACGGTTTCGACCGAAGGCGAGGTGCACGATTTCGTCAATCCCGACCATCGCACGCTCTACGCGCCCGACCAGCTACCCTATGGCCTGGGGCCGCGCGTGCCGATGCTCGTGATATCGCCGTGGAGCCGGGGTGGTTACGTCTGCTCGGAGGTATTCGATCACACCTCGGTGATCCGCTTTCTCGAGGCGCGCTTCGGCGTCCGCGAGCCGAACATCACGCCGTGGCGGCGCGCGGTTTGCGGCGATCTGACGACGGCCTTCGATTTCTCCTCCTACAACTCGCGAACCGTGATTCTCCCAAGCACGGAAGGCTATCGGGATCTCGTGCATCGAGAATCGACGTTGCCCCCGCCGGCCGTACCCGTGCGCCCGTCCGATCGCGTCCCGACACAGGAACCGGGCCTGCGTCCTGCGCGTCCGTTGCCCTATGCGCTGGAGCTGGATCTGGTCGGGGCGCCGGATGGCGTCCACCTGCGATTCGACAACCGCTCGCGGGTCGGAATCTCGTGCACGGCCTATTGGGATGCGAGTTACGGCTTGCCGCGGCGCTATACGCTCGGTGCGCGTCACCGCCTGAACGATTTCGTGCCGCTACCGCCGGGACAGACGCTGGCCATGACCGTCCACGGACCCAACGGCTTCGTGCGCAAGCTGTGCGGCGTGGGCAGCTGCGAACTCGAGCTCGCGAGTACCGCGGAACCTGATGGAAGCATCCGGTTGCACCTGAGTAACGTCGGCGAACGGATGCTGAGCGTCCGGATCCGCGATGAAGCTTACGGGCGCGGCGAATGGAGTCTGCGCGTCGCGCCGAGGGAAACGCTCCGGTGGGACTGCCGCCTGGAGTCGAGTCATCATTGGTATGACCTCAGCGTCGACGTCGATCGCCATCATTGGCGTCTCGCCGGGCACGTCGAAACCGGGCTCGAGAGCTTCACTGATCCGGCCAGCGCCGGCGTGGGGTAGAGACCCAAAAAAAAGAGCGGGCCCTCGCGGACCCGCTCTCTTCGGACGTCGAACCGCGTCGCGGCTCTTACATGTCCATGCCGCCCATGCCGCCCATGCCGCCCGGGGCGCCGTGGCTGTGCTCCTCTTCCTTCGGAGCCTCGGCGATCATCACCTCGGTCGTGAGCAGGAGTCCAGCGACCGACGCGGCGTTCTGAAGCGCAAGCCGCGTGACCTTGGTCGGATCGAGAATGCCCATCTCGATCATGTCGCCGTACTCGCCGGTCGCCGCGTTGTAGCCGAACGTCCCCTTGCCCTCGCGGACGCGGTTCAGCACGACCGCCGCGTCCTCGCCGGCGTTGCTGACGATCTGGCGCAACGGCTCCTCGATCGAGCGAGCGAGGATCTTGATCCCGTGCGACTGGTCCTCGTTGGCACCGGTCAGCTTCTCGATCGCCTTCAGCGCCCGCACCAGCGCGACACCGCCGCCCGGCACCACGCCTTCCTCGACCGCCGCACGGGTCGCGTGCAGAGCGTCCTCGACGCGCGCCTTCTTCTCCTTCATCTCGATCTCGGTCGCGGCACCGACCTTGATCACGGCGACGCCGCCGGAGAGCTTCGCGACGCGCTCCTGCAGTTTCTCCTTGTCATAGTCGGAGGTCGCTTCCTCGATCTGCTGACGGATGCTCTCGACCCGGGCCTTGATGTCGGCCGCCTTGCCGGCACCGTCGATCACCGTGGTGTTCTCCTTCTCGACGACGATCTTCTTCGCCTCGCCGAGATCGTTGAGCGTCGCCTTTTCCAGCGACAGACCGACCTCGTCGGAGATCACGGTGCCGCCGGTCAGGATCGCGATGTCCTGCAGCATCGCCTTGCGGCGATCGCCGAAGCCCGGCGCCTTCACGGCCGCGACCTTGACGATCCCGCGGATCGTGTTCACGACCAAGGTCGCGAGCGCCTCGCCCTCGACGTCCTCGGCGACGATCAGCAGCTGCCGACCCGCCTTCGCGATCCCTTCGAGCAGCGGGAGCAGCTCGCGGATGTTCGAGATCTTCTTGTCGACCAGCAGGATCAGCGGCTTGTCGAGCTCGGCGCTCTGGCTCTGCTGGTTGTTGATGAAGTACGGCGACAGGTAGCCGCGGTCGAACTGCATGCC
>JAGWPU010000110.1 GCA_028870355.1 Gammaproteobacteria bacterium
AGGTGGTTCGTCGGCTCGTCGAGCAGCAGCATGTCGGGCTTCGAGAGCAACAGCCGGCACAGCGCGACCCGGCGCTTCTCGCCGCCCGAGAGCTTGCCGACGACCGCGTCCCACGGCGGCAGGCGCAACGAGTCGGCGGCGATCTCGAGCTTGCGCTCGAGTTCCCAGCCGCCGACCGCATCGATCTGGTCCTGGAGCTTCGCCTGCTCCTCCATCAGCTTGTTCATCTCGTCGTCGGACATCGGTTCGGCGAACCGGTCGCTGACCGCGTTGAACCGGTCGATCAGGCGCTGCACGTCGCCGACGCCCTCGCCGACGACCTGCCGGACCGTCTTGGTCTCGTCGAGTTCGGGCTCCTGCGGGAGGAAGCCGACCTTGATGCCGGGCTGCGCGCGCGCCTCGCCTTCGATGTCCGCGTCCTTGCCGGCCATGATCCGCAGCAGCGTCGACTTGCCGGAGCCGTTCAGGCCGAGCACGCCGATCTTGGCGCCGGGGAAGAAGCTCAGGCTGATGTCGCGCAGGATCACGCGCTTCGGTGGGACGACCTTGCCCACCCGATTCATGGTGTAGATGAACTGAGCCATAGGAAACCGTCGCGATGCGGCCGATCGGGGATCGAAGGCGCGGAATTATCGGCGACTCACCGCGACTTGTCACCCAGCGTGGTCGCCGACCAGCCGCCCCCTAAGTCGCCGATCAGCGCGACCGTGGTCACGAGCCGATTCTCGCGCACCGTGAGCGCGCTGCGCCGATCGGCGAGCAGGATCGCCTGCGCCTGCGCGACCGCGGTGTAATCGACGGTGCCGGCCTGGAACTCCGCGAGCGCGATCCCGGCGCCTTGCGCGGCGTCGGCGACCGCGCGATCGAGCGCGGCGGCCTGCGCCGCCAGGATCCGCAGGCTCGCGAGGTCGTCCTCGACGTGCGCGAACGCGTTCAGCACGGTGTTGCGGTAGTTCGCGACCGCGCCCTGGTACGCCGCGCGCGCCGCCCGCACCTGCGCGCGGCGGGCGCCGAAGTCGAGCAGCGAGAACGTGCTGCTCGCGCCGAGCGACCAGACGTCGTTCGCGGCATGCAGGAGGCCGGCGAGCGGCGATTGCACGAAGCCGTCGGCGGCGGACAGCGACAGGCTCGGGAAGTAGGCGGCGGTCGCGACGCCGACCGCCGCGTTCTCGGCCGCGACCGCGCGCTCGGCGGCCGCGATGTCGGGGCGCCGCTCGAGCAGCGTCGAGGGCACGCCCGGCGGCACCTCGGGCAGCGCCGGCAGACGCCCGGTCGCGGGAAGGTCGAGGCGTTCCGGATTCCGGCCGACCAGCACCGCGATCGCGTGCGCGTACTGCGCGCGGGCGACGCCGAGCGCGATCAGCGCCGCCCGTTCGGTTTCGAGCGCGGTGCGGGCGGCGATCACCGCCGACGGTGGCGCGGTGCTCACCCCGGCGGCGGCCTGCTGCGTGACGATCCGGAGCGAGTCGCGGTAGGCGCGCACCGTGAGGCGCTCGAGCGCGACGTCGGCATCGGTGATCCGCAGATCGATCACGGTCGTCGCGAGCAGGGTCTGCTCGGCGAGGGTCGCGTTCGCGAGCTGTGCCTGGTCCGCTTCGGCGACCGCCCGGGTCTGTTCGAGCTGCCGCCGCAGTGCGCCCCAGAGGTCGACCGACCAGCTCGCGACGCCCTCGAGCGACCCCGAGTCGACGACCGGTCCCTGCCCACCGGCGCCGCGGGTCGATCGGGCCCGCGTCGCCGTACCGGCGATCCCGATCGCGGGCAGCAGCGCGCTGCGCGCGATCCGGACCTGCTCGAGCGCCTGCCGATAGTTCGCGACCGCCTGGCGCACGGTCTGGTTCGACACCGCGACCTCGGGCTCCAGGCGATCGAGCAGGGGATCGTGGAACGCGGTCCACCAGTCCCCCTTCGGTGCGGCGTCCGCGGGCGCCGCCGCGGTCCAGCCCGCCAGCGCCGCGTAGCGGCGCGGCACGGCCACCGCCGGACGGTGATAGGCGGGGCCGACGGCACAGCCGCCGAGCAGGGCGCCGAGGGCGCCGATCGCGAGGGCCGCAAGACCAGCCGTTTTCATGCGCTCACCTCCGAGTCGGCGTGCCCGGCGAGGCGTCCGATCGACGCGCGCATCCGGTTGCGCCAGCGGTCGAGGTACAGGTAGATCACCGGGGTCGTGTACAGCGTGAAGACCTGGCTGAAGAGCAGCCCGCCCGTCACCGTGATGCCGAGCGGCTGGCGCAGGGAGGCGCCCTGACCGAAGCCGATCGCGAGCGGCAGCGCGCCGACGACCGCGGCGGCGGTCGTCATGATGATCGGCCGCAGGCGCAGCACCGCCGCATCGTGGATCGCCTGCTTGGCGTCGATCCCGTCCTCGCGCTGGGCGTGCACCGCGACGTCGATCATCATGATCGCATTCTTCTTCACGATGCCGATCAGCAGGATGATCCCGATCAGCGCGATCACCGAGAACGGCGTGCCGAACAGCAGCAACGCGAGCGTCGCGCCGATGCCGGCCGACGGCAGCGTCGAGAGGATCGTGATCGGATGCACGGTGTTCTCGTAGAGGATCCCGAGCACGATGTAGACCGCGACCAGCGCCGCGAGGATCAGCAGCGGCATCGCCGACATCGATTCCGCATAGACCTTGCCGGCGCCGGCGAAGCTGCCGCGGATCGACGCCGGCATCTGGATCCGGCGCATCGCGCGGCCGATCGCGGACGCGGCGCCGCTCAGGGATCCGCCCGGCGGCAGATTGAAGGACAGGGTGACCGCGACGAGGCCGCCCTGGTGGTTGACCTCGGTCGCGGTGCGCCCGGTCGCGAACGTCGCCATCGCCGACAGCGGGACCATCGTCTCGGGCGCGGTGCTGTCCGCGCTGCCGGTCGAGCCGCCGCCGCGGCTGTTCGCGATGCTGTTGGTCGCCGCGTTCGCCTGGGCGTTCGCGTTGCGGGCGTTGGTGCCCGCCGCGCCGCCGCGTCCCGCCGCGATCGCGGCGAACGGGACCGCGCCGCTCACGGTGCCGAACGGCGCCTGGCTTTGCGCGGTGCCGCTCGGGTTGCCGGCCGCGGTGCTGAGCCGGATCCGCTTCAGCATCGACGGATACTGCCAGTACCGGGGCGCGACCTCCATCACGACGAAGTACTGGTTGAACGGGTTGAAGATCGTCGATACGGTGCGCTGGCCGAACGCGTCGTAGAGCACGTCGTCGATCTGGTTCGGCTCGAAGCCGTAGCGGCGCGCGGTCCGGCGGTCGACGCGCACGGTGGCCTGCAGGCCGTTGCGCTGCATGTCGGTGTTCACGTCGGTGATCTCGGCGCGGTCCCGCGCGAGTGCCGCGACGAGCTTCGGTACCCACTGGTAGAGGGCGGCGGTGTCGTCGCTGGTCAGCGTGTACTGATATTCCGCCGCGGACTGCCGGCCGCCGATGTGCAGGTCCTGGACGGCCTGCAGGAACAGCCGCGCGCCGGATACGCGCCGCAGCGCCGGGCGCAACCGCGCGACGACCTGCTGCGCGCTCAGGTGCCGCTCGGCGATCGGCTTGAGGCGCACGTAGACGTTCGCGGTGTTCAGCGCCTGGGTTCCGGTGAAGCCGATCACGGAGGCGACCGCCGGGTCGGCCTGCACGATCGCCTGCAGCTGCTGCAGCTTCTTCGCCATTGCCTGGAACGAGATGCTCTGGTCCGCGATGATCTGGCCGATCAGCATCCCGTCGTCCTGTTCGGGGAAGAACGTCGACGGCAGACCCCTGAAGAGGACCACGTCGAGCGCGACCATCGCGATCAACAGCACGCCGACCAGCAGCGCATGGTCGAGCACCGCGGTCAACGACCGCGAATACGCGGCCTTGAAGCGCTCGAACGCGCGCTCGGTCCAGACCGCCCAGCGCGCGCTCGAGTGCAGCGCGGCGCCGCCGCGCAGCGTGTGCGCGCACATCGCGGGCGTCACGGTCAGCGAGACGACCAGCGAGATCAGGATCGCGATCGACAGCGTGACCGCGAACTCGTGGAAGAGCTTCCCGACGATCCCGGGCATCAGCAGGATCGGAATGAACACCGCGATCAGCGACAGACTCATCGAGATCACCGTGAAGCTCACCTCGGCGCTGCCGCGCATCGCGGCTTCGCGCGGCGGGACGCCGGCCTCGATGTGCCGGACCACGTTCTCCAGAACCACCACCGCGTCGTCGACGACGAACCCGGTCGCGATCGTGAGCGCCATCAGCGACAGGTTGTCGATGCTGTAGCCGAGCAGGTACATCGGTCCGAAGGAGCCGACGATCGACAGCGGCAGCGCGACCGCGGGCACCAGCGTCGCGCGCGGCGAGCGCAGGAACGCGAACACGACGCCGATCACGAGGATCACCGCCAGCAGGAGCGTGCGCTCGGTGTCGTTCACCGCCGCCTTCACCGACTGCGACCGGTCGATCGCGACGTGCACCTGGATGCTCGGCGGCAGCGTCGCCTCCACCGACGGCAGGATCCGCTTGATCTTGTCGACGGTGTCGATGATGTTCGCGCCGGGCAGCGGGAACACGATCACGCCGACCGTCGGGTGGTTGTCGTAGAGCCCGGCGTTGCGGATGTTCTCGTTCGAGTCGACCACCTCGGCGACGTCGTGCAGGTGGACCGGCGCGCCGTTGCGGTATGCGATCACGAGATTGCGGTAATCGGCCGCCTTCGTCGCCTGGTCGTTCGACACCACGACGTAGCGCCGGTTGCCCTGGTCGAGGTAGCCCTTCGCGCTGTCGGCGTTCGCCGCGGCGATCGCCGCGCGGACGTCCTCGAGGCCGATCCCGTAGGCGGAGAGCTCGTCCGGATCGAGCTCGACGCGCACCGAGGGGAGCGCGCTGCCGCCGAGCAGGATCCGGCCGACGCCGTCGATCTGCGACAGCTGCTGCTGGATCACGGTGCTCGCGGAGTCGTAGAGCTGCGCGCGCGTGAGCGTCTTCGAGGTCAATGCGAGGATGATGATCGGCGAGTCCGCCGGGTTGTACTCGCGGTAGGTCGGGTTGTTGCGCAGGGTGGTCGGCAGGTCCGCGCGCGTCGCCTGGATCGCCGCCTGCACGTCGCGCGCGGCGCCGTTGATGTCCCGGTCGACCGCGAACTGCACGATGATCCGCGAGGCGCCGACCGAGTTCATCGAGGTGAGCTCCGTCACCCCGGCGATCGTCGCGAGTCGCCGCTCGAGCGGCTCGGCGACCGTCGAGGCCATCGTGTCGGGGCTCGCGCCGGCCATGTGGGCCTCGACGACGACGACGGGGTAGGTCACGCTCGGCAGCGGCGCGACCGGCAGGCGGAAGTACGCGAGCACGCCCGCGAGCGCGATCGCGATCGCGAGCAGCGTCGTCGCGACCGGGCGCTCGATGAACACCGCCGGGATGTTCACGCGGCGCCTTCCGCGGCCGCACCGCGGCGACGGCCGCGCACGCGCAGCGCGAGGCGGTCGAAGAAGAGGTAGATCACCGGCGTCGTGAACAAGGTGAGCGCCTGGCTCACCACCAGGCCGCCGATGATCGCGATGCCGAGCGGCCGTCGCAGTTCCGAACCGGTGCCGGTGCCGGCGAGCAGCGGCAGTGCGCCGAGGATCGCCGCGAAGGTCGTCATCAGGATCGGCCGGAAGCGCAGGATCGAGGCTTGCAGGATCGCCTCGCGCGGCGACTGGCCGTGCTCACGCTCCGCCTCGAGCGCGAAGTCGACGATCATGATCCCGTTCTTCTTCACGATGCCGATCAGCAGCACGATCCCGATGATCCCGATCACGTCGAGGTCCTTCCCCGCGATCATCAGCGCGAGCAGCGCGCCGATTCCCGCCGAGGGCAGGGTCGAGAGGATCGTGACCGGGTGGATGTAGCTCTCGTACAGCACGCCGAGCACGATGTACACGGTCGCGAGCGCCGCGAGCAGCAGGAACGCCTCGCTCGACAGGGAGCTCTCGAACGCCTGCGCGGCGCCCTGGAAGGAGCTCGTGATCGACGGCGGCAGGCGCACCGCGCGTTCGGCGCGGTGGATCGCGTCGATCGCGGTGCTGAGCGAGGCGCCCGGTGCGAGATCGAACGACACGGTCACCGCGGGGAACTGCGCCAGGTGGCTGATCACGAGCGGACGCTTCGTGACCCGGATCCTCGCGATCGCCCCGAGCGGCACCTGGCCGCTCGCGGCCGTCTGGGTCGGCAGGTACAGCGTCCCGAGGGACGCGAGCGTCGGGAGCGTGCGCGGCTGCGCATTCAGGATCACGCGGTACTGGTTCGACTGCGTGAAGATCGTCGAGACGATGCGCTGACCGAGCGCGTCGTACAGCGCGTTGTCGATCGTCGCCGGCGTGATCCCGTAGCGGGCGGCGAGCTGCCGGTCGACCTCGACGTCGACGCTCGCGCCCTCGTTGTCGAGGTCGCTGGTCACGTTCGCGATCGAGGGGATCCGGCGCATCCGCGCGAGGAGTTCCGGCACGATCGTGTCGAACGCGTGCTGATCGGGGCCGCGGAGCACGAACTGGTACTGGCTCGGCGCGACGACCGTGTCGAGCGTGAGACTCTGCGTCGGCTGCAGGTACAGCTGGATCCCGGGCACGCCGGCGGTCTCGCGGCGGAGCCGGACGGCGATCTGCGCCGCACTCAGCCGGCGCTGGTCGTGCGGTCTCAGGTTGATCAGGAAGCGCCCCTGGTTCAGCGTCGGATTGGTGCCGTCGATCCCGACGTAGGAGGTCAGCGAGGCCACGTCCGGGTCCTTCAGGATCGCCTCGCCGAGCGCCATCTGCCGCCGCGTCATCGCGCGGTAGGACACCGAGTTGTCGGCGATGCTGATCCCCTGGATCACGCCGACGTCCTGCACCGGGAACAGCCCCTTCGGAATCGTCGCGTACAGCAGCAGCGTCAGCGCGACCGTGAGCGCGGCGACGCCGAGCGTGAGCGCCTGGTGGTCGAGCACCCAGCCGAGCCCGCGCTGGTAGGCCGCGAGCAGTCGATCGAACGCGCGTTCGCTGAAGCCCTCGAAGCGGCTCGGCCGGCGCTCGGCCTTGCGCCGCAGGATCCGCGCGCACAGCATCGGCACCAGGGTCAGCGAGACCACCGCCGAGAACAGGATCGTCACCGCGAGCGTGACCGCGAACTCGCTGAACAGGCGGCCGATCACGCCGCCCATGAACAGCAGCGGGATCAGCACCGCGATCAGCGACACGGTGAGCGACACGATCGTGAAGCCGATCTGCCCGGCGCCCGCGAGCGCCGCGTCGAGCGGGCTCATGCCCTCCTCGAGGTAGCGGACGATGTTCTCGATCATCACGATCGAGTCGTCGACGACGAACCCGGTCGCGACGATCAGCGCCATCAGCGACAGGTTGTCGATCGAATAGCCGAGCTCGTACATGATCGCGAGCGTGCCGATCAGCGACACCGGCACCGAGATGCTCGGGATCAGCGTCGCCGGCGCATTGCGCAGGAACACGAAGATCACCAGCACCACGAGCGCGATCGAGAGCGCGAGCTCGAGCTCGGCGTCCGCGACCGACGCGCGGATCACCCCGGTGCTGTCGGCGACCACGCGCAGGCGCATCGCGTGCGGCAGGCTCGCGAGCAGTCCCGGGAGGCGCGCCTTGATCGCGTCCACGGTCGCGATCACGTTCGCCCCCGGCTGGCGCAGCACGTTCAGCACGATCGCGGGGGTGCGGTCGTACCAGGCGCCTTGCTCGACGTCCTGCGCGGCGCGCTCGACCGTCGCGACGTCGCGCAGGAACACCGGCGCACCGTTCTGGTACGCGATCACGGTATCGAGGTACTCGCGCGGATCGCGGATCTGGTCGTTCGAGTTGATCGTGTAGTCGAGCGCCGGTCCGTCGAAGTTGCCCTTCGGCTGGCTCACGTTCACCGTCGCGAGGAGCGTGCGCAAGTCGTCGATGCTGAGCCCGTGCGCGGCGAGCTTGTGCGGGTCGAACTCCACCCGGATCGCCGGGACGTGCCCGCCGGCCGGCGTGACCTGGCCGACGCCGGGGACCTCGGAGAGCTTCGAGGCGAGGCGGTCGTTCGCGATGTCCTGCAGATCGGTCAGGGACAGCGTCTTCGAGGTGAGCGCGAAGGTGATGATCGGCTGATCGGCTGGGTTCACCTTCGCGTACACCGGCGGCGCCGGCAGGCCGCCCGGCAGCAGACTGCTCGCGCCGTTGATCGCCTCCTGCACGTTCTGCTCGGCGACGTCGAGGTTCTGCGCCAGACTGAACTGCAGATTGATCACCGAGGAGCCCTCGGAGCTGCGCGAGATCATCTGTGTGAGGCTCGGGATCTCCCCGAGCTGCACTTCGAGCGGTGCAGTCACCGTCGTCGCCATCACCTGCGGGCTCGCGCCGGGGTAGAAGGTCTGCACCTGGATCGTCGGGTAGTCGACGTCCGGGAGCGAGGAGATCGGCAGGAAGCGCACCGCGATCAGGCCGATGAGCACGAGCGCGATCATCAGCAACGACGTCGCCACCGGTCTCAGGATGAACGGGCGGGAAGGGTTCATCGCAGGTCGCGAGGGGGGTGCGGGATCAGGCGGCGGTCACCGGCGCCCGCCGCGTTGCGCCGCGCCGGACGCGATGCTGATCCTCGCGCCGTCGCGCAGCCGGTCGGTCCCGTCGATCACGACGACCTGGCCCGGCGCGAGGCCCGCGAGGATCGCGGTGCGCTCGCCGTCGCTCGGACCGATGCGGACCGGGTGCGCCGAGACGGTGTGATCCGGACCCACGAGGTACACGTAGTCGCCGGGGGCGCCGTTCAGGATCGCGCTCGTCGGCACGGTCACGACGTTGCGCAGCGTGTCGACCAGGAGCTTCACGTTCACGAACTCGTTCGGGAACAGCCGTTCCTGCGCGTTCGCGAACTTCGCGCGCAGGGTCACGGTGCCGGTGCCGGTGCTCACCTGATTGCCGATCGCATACAGCATGCCGGTCTCGATCGGCCGGTCATCGCCGCTCGTGGTGGCGGTCACCTCGAGTTTCGCGCCGGTGTCGAATCGCCGGACCACCGCCGCGAGGTCGTTCTGCGCGACCGTGAACTCGACGGTCGTCGGCTTCATCGTCGTGATCACGACGATTCCGGGCGAGCTCGACGCGGTCACGTAATTGCCCGGATCGACCAGACGCAGGCCGACCCGGCCGGCGATCGGTGCGGTGATATGGGCGTACGCGAGGTCGAGGCGGTACTGCGCGGCGTTCGCCTGGTCGCTCGCGACCTGCGCGCGTTGCTGCTCGACCGCGTAGCGCTGGTCGTCGTAGGTCTGCTCGGCGATCGCCTGTTTCGTCCGCAGCAGCGCGTAGCGCGCGAGGTCGGCGCGGCCCTGCGCGAGCACCGCGCGATCCTTCGCGAGCGCCGCCTCGGCCTGGCGCAGGCCGATCGCGTAGGGCCGCGGGTCGATCTGCGCGAGGAACTGCCCGGCCTTCACGTCCTCGCCTTCGCGATAGCCGACCTCGGTGAGGTAGCCGCTGAGCTGTGGCAGCACGGTCACGGTCGAGATCGGGGTCACGGTACCGAGCTCGGTGAGCGTCTCGGGCATCGACGCGCGGACGGCCGCGGCGACGTCGACGACCTGCGGGGGCATGGCGCGCGGCGGCGCCTTCGAGCCGATCAGCCGCAGTCCGACGACGACCACGAGCGTGCCGAGCAGCCCGGCCGCGACCCAGAAGGAGCGGCTGCGGCGCATCGGCGCCGGGGGCGGAGCCGGCGGCTCGTTCATGGATTCCAGCCTGCGATTCGCATCGCGGGGAATTCTGACCGATGCGCTGCGCCGGCACCACTCAAGGAACGCGAGGAAACGTCAAGGAACGTCGGCGCGGGCGGTCGCCCCCCCTCCGCCAGCACCACCCATCCGAGGCGGCCACCGACCCGATGGGTCGTCGGCCCGATCGCGCAGGCCTGCCCCTCGTTGCCCGGTCTCCGTGGTACGCTGCCGCGCATGTCGACGCCGGCTCCCGTGATGCTCGTCGCCGGCGACGCGATCGCCCGCTACGGCTTCGGCAACGGTCACCCGTTCGGCCTGGATCGGCAGGCGTGCTTCCTGCGCGAGCTGCGGGCTCGGGGTCTCGCCGAGCGGATCGTGCGCGGCGCGCCCCGGATCGCCGCCGACGCGGAACTCGCCGCGTTCCACACCCCGGCCTACCTCGACTTCGTGCGCCGCCGCTCCGCGACCGGCGAGGGCTTCCTCGACGGCGGCGACACGCCGGCGTTCCGCGGCGTCTACGAGGCGGCCGCGTCGGTCGTCGGCGCGACGCTGACCGCCGCCGAAGCGCTGGTCGAGGGCCGATGCCGGCGGGCGTTCGTGCCGATCGCCGGACTGCACCACGCGGCGCGCGACCGGGCGGCCGGTTTCTGCGTTTTCAACGATTGCGGCGTTGCGATCGAGATCCTGCGCGAGCGCCACGGCCTGCGCCGGATCGCGTACGTCGACATCGATGCGCACCACGGCGACGGGGTCTACTACGCGTTCGTCGCGGACGAGTCGGTCTACGTCGCGGACATCCACGAGGACGGGCGGCACCTGTATCCCGGGACCGGCGCGCGCGAGGAGACCGGCCGCGGCGCGGCCGCCGGCACGAAACTGAACCTGCCGCTGCCGCCCGGCGCGGACGATCGGGCATTCGCCGCCGCGTGGGACGAGGTCGAGGCGTTCCTCGACCGGTTTCCGAGCGACTTCATCCTGTTCCAGTGCGGCGCGGACGGCCTCGCCGGCGATCCGTTGACCCACCTCGGGTTCACCGAGGCCGCGCATGCGCATGCGGCGCGCCGGCTCGGCGCGATCGCCGACGCGCAGGGCCATGGCCGGGTGCTCGGGATGGGGGGCGGGGGCTACGACCGGTCCAACCTCGCGCGCGCCTGGTGCGCGGTCGTGGACGCGTTTGTCGCTGGGGACGAGTGGGCCGATCCGTTATAATGAGCGGCTACTTTCCGGAGACCCGTTCATGTTCCATTCGCAGATGACGATCGAGGGATTCGACGACGAGCTCGCGCGCGCGATCGCCGACGAGCGGCAGCGCCAGGAAGACCACATCGAGCTGATCGCGTCGGAGAACTACACGAGCCCGCGGGTGCTCGCGGCGCAAGGGTCGGTGCTCACGAACAAGTATGCGGAAGGCTATCCGGGCAAGCGCTACTACGGCGGCTGCGAGTTCGTCGACATTGCGGAGCGGCTCGCGATCGAGCGCGCGAAGGCGCTGTTCGGCGCCGCATTCGCGAACGTCCAGCCGCACTCCGGGTCGCAGGCGAACCAGGCGGTGTACTTCTCGCTGCTGACCCCGGGCGACACGATCCTCGGGATGAGCCTCGACCACGGCGGGCACCTCACCCACGGCGCGAAGGTGAACTTCTCCGGGAAGCTGTTCAAGGCGGTGCAGTACGGCGTGAAGCCGCAGACCGGCGAGATCGACTACGACCAGGTCGAGCGCCTCGCGATGGAGCACCGGCCGAAGCTCGTCGTTGCGGGCTTCTCGGCGTACTCCCGCGTGATCGACTGGGCACGCTTCCGGCGGATCGCGGATGCGGTCGGCGCGCACTTCCTCGTCGACATGGCGCACGTCGCCGGACTCGTCGCCGCCGGGGTCTATCCGAACCCCGTGCCGATCGCCGACGTCGTCACGACGACGACCCACAAGACCCTGCGCGGTCCGCGCGGCGGCCTGATCCTCGCGCGGCCGAACGAGGAGATCCACAAGAAGCTCAACTCGACGGTGTTCCCGGGCATCCAGGGCGGTCCGCTGATGCACGTGATCGCCGCGAAGGCGGTCGCGTTCCAGGAGGCGCTGCAGCCGGCGTTCAAGGCGTACGCGGAGCAGGTCGTCGCGAACGCGCGCGCGCTCGCCGCGGCGCTGCAGAAGCGCGGGTTCCGGATCGTCTCCGGCGGCACCGACAACCACCTGTTCCTGCTCGATCTGACGACCAAGAGCGTGACCGGGAAGGACGCCGACGCCGCGCTCGGGCGCGCGCACATCACGGTCAACAAGAACGCGGTGCCGAACGATCCGCGCCCGCCGACGGTCACGAGCGGCCTGCGGATCGGGACCCCGGCGATCACGACCCGCGGCTTCAAGGAGCCCGAGATGGAGCGGCTCGCGACCTGGATCGCCGACCTGCTCGATCACTTCGGCGACGAGGGGGTCGTCGAGCGGGTACGTTCGGAAGTCGTCGCGCTGTGCGCGCGCTTCCCCGTGTATGCGTGAGGCGCGGACCGGCCGCGGGCGCGGCCCCGTGAGCGTGCGCGATGCATTGTCCATTCTGCGGCCACACGGAGACTAAGGTCATCGATTCACGGCTCGCGGGCGAGGGACGCCAGATCCGTCGTCGCCGCGAGTGTCTCGCGTGCGCGGAGCGGTTCACCACGTTCGAATCGGCGGAGTTGCTGCTGCCGGTCGTCGTGAAGAGCGATCGCAGCCGCGAGCCGTTCGACGAGAACAAGTTGCGCGCGGGCATGCAAAAGGCGCTGGAGAAACGTCCGGTGAGTCGCGAGACGATCGACGACGCGGTCGCGCGGATCTGTCATCGGCTGCGCAGCCTCGGGGAGCGCGAGATCGCCTCGCGTGCGGTCGGGGAGATGGTGATGGAGGAGTTGCGCCACCTCGACGAGGTGGCGTACGTGCGCTTCGCATCGGTGTACCGGAGCTTCCAGGACGTCGAGGCGTTCCGGACCGAGATCGACCAGCTGCGGCGGCATCCGCGCCGGCGCGAGTCGAGCAAGGACCAGCTGCCGCTGCTGCCCGGCGGCGACACGAACGGCGAGCGCGAGTGAGCGCGGACCGCGCGGATGCCGACGCAATGCGCCGAGCGATCGAGCTCGCCGCGCGCGGCCTGTTCACGACCGACCCGAATCCGCGCGTCGGCTGCGTGATCGAGCGTGACGGGCGCGTCGTCGGCGAGGGCTGGCACCGCCGGGCCGGGGAGCCGCATGCCGAGGTGATCGCGCTGCGGGCGGCGGGCGAGGCGGCGCGCGGCGCGACCGCGGTGGTCACG
>JAGWPU010000111.1 GCA_028870355.1 Gammaproteobacteria bacterium
ACACCTGCTGTCCGCGCTCGCGGGTCTCGGCATCGACAATGCGCTCGTCGAGGTGAGCGCCGCTGAAGTGCCGATCATGGACGGCAGCGCCGGGCCGTTCGTGTTCCTGCTGCAGTCGGCCGGCATCGAGGAACAAAAGGCGCCAAAGCGCTTCGTCCGCATCCGCGAGAGCGTGCGCGTCGAGGACGGCGACAAATGGGCGCGCTTCGATCCGTACGACGGATTCAAGGTGAATTTCGAGATCGAGTTCGATCATCCGACGTTCAAGAAGCACTCGCAGGTCGCGTCGATGGACTTCTCGACGACGTCGTTCCTGCGCGAAGTGAGCCGGGCGCGCACGTTCGGCTTCATGCGCGACCTGGAGAGCCTGCGCTCGCGCAATCTCGCGCTCGGCGGCAACATGGACAACGCGATCGTGCTCGACGATTACCGCGTGCTCAACGAGGACGGACTGCGATACGAGGACGAGTTCGTGAAGCACAAGATCCTCGATGCGATCGGCGATCTGTACCTGCTCGGACACAGCCTGATCGGCGAGTTCAGCGGCTATAAATCCGGGCACGCGCTGAACAACCGCTTGCTGCGCACGCTGGTCGCCCGGCAAAGCGCCTGGGAGGAGGTCACGTTCGACAGCCTCGCCGAGGCCCCGATCTCCTACGTGCCGGCGGCCGCGACCGGTTGATTCAGGCGCCGGGCCGCGGCGTCGCACGCCGCAGGGCCGAGCTTCCGGGCGTTCGAGGAGGAACGGCGCGCGTCAGGGCTTCGAGGGCCGCGCGACCCGCACCCGCACGGTGAGGACTTCGGCGCCGAGCGCCGCCCGCAGCTCCTCGCGGGCGGCGGCAGCGGCATAGCGCGCGCGACTCGCCCAGGCCCCGCTTGCGACGCCGAGCGACAGCCGCCCGTCGGCGTAACTCGCGGTGAGCACCTGCGCGGCCAGCGGCGCCGGTAAGCTCGCGCGAACGCGCGTGAGCACCCGATCGCGCGCGTCGAGGCCCGCGGCCAGGTCATCAAGTCGCTTGTGACCTAAGCACAATAACTCGCTGATCGTTTTCGGATATTGCATTGCGGTACCTGAGGCGGCGGTCTCGTCGTCGCGCGCCAGTGTGCGGAAATCCTTGTTTTCAGTCATCTTTTTTTGCATGATGCGCGGCACTGTTCCATCGCAAACCCGCCGCGAGGCGGGGACGCAAAGCTTCCGGTCCGACCGCCCCGCCGGGCGGCCGAGACAGCGGGGTTGCCAGTGACCAAGAACGCATCCACGTCCGCGACAGTGTAACTCCCGATGAACGTGATCCTCGTCGGCCGCCGGGCGGGCCGCGTCAGACAATTCGATTTGCGTCATCCGTTCACCATCTTGGTGGCGGTCGCGATCGTCGCGCTCGTCGTCGGCGGCGCGTTCTCGCTCGGGATGCATCTCGGCGCGCGCCGTGATGCGTCGCTCCCGCTGCGCGAACTCGGTGGCTGGTCGGCCGAGATCGGGCAGCAGCAGGCGCAACTGCGGCAGCTTCGCCGCAATTTCCAGGACAAGATCGACGCGCTCGCGTTGCGGGTCGGGCAGATGGACGCGAGCGTGATCCGCCTCGACGCGCTCGGCGCCCGACTCGTGCACATGGCAAACCTGGACGGTCGGGAATTCGACTTCGGCCGGCCGCCCCCGCAGGGCGGTCGCGGCGATTCGCCGGGCGTGCCGGCGCAAGTGCCGAGCCTCGACGCGATGATCGATCGCGTGCAGGGGGAACTCGCGAGCCGCGAGCAGCAACTCGGCGTGCTGGAGAACCTGATACTGACCCGGCAGCTGACGAGGCAGATCGTGCCCGACGGCAGCCCGGTGCAGGACGGCTGGATTTCTTCGTATTTCGGCGATCGGCCGGATCCGTTCACCGGGTTCACCGAGTTTCACAAGGGTCTCGACATCGCCGCGCCAGCGGGTACGCACGTCGAGGCGGTCGCGGCTGGCCTCGTGACCTGGGCGGGCCCGAGCTCGGGCTACGGCAACATGGTCCAGATCGATCACGGCAACGGCCTCGCGACGCGCTACTGCCACAACGAGAAATTGCTCGTGACGGTCGGCGAACTGGTCCACAAGGGGCAGGTGATCGCGCTGGTCGGCTCGACCGGGCGTTCGACCGGTCCTCACCTGCATTTCGAGGTGCTGAAGAACGGCGCCGAGGTGAATCCGCTGCCCTACGTGGGCGCAGAGCCCTGATCCGCGAACGCGGTCGCGGCGCCCCGTCGAGCGAGCCTGGTCCCGCCGTGCCGGCGGCGGCCGGCGGTGTCGCCGGTCGAGGGCGACCGTTCGAAACGTTTTCCCGCCCTGCCGGTCTTATCCCGTACAATACCGCTCTTTTTCCGAGGGATTTCAGCGCGTGTGGAAGTTTCTGACGCAAGTTTTCGGCAGCCGTAACCAGCGGCTGATCAAGGAGCTCGGCCGCACCGTCGCCGCGGTCAATGCGCTGGAGCCCGAAGTGCGCGAGCTGCGCGACGAGCAGTTTCCCGAGAAGACGCGCGAACTGAAGGCGCGCTTCGCGGGCGGTGCGACGCTCGATGAGCTCGCACCGGAGGCATTCGCGCTGGTGCGCGAGGCCTCGCGACGCAAGCTCGGGCTGCGCCACTTCGACGTGCAGCTGATCGGCGGGCTGGTCCTGAACGCCGGCAAGATCGCGGAAATGCGGACCGGCGAGGGCAAGACGCTGATGGCGACGCTGCCCGCGGTCCTCAACTCGCTCACCGGCGAAGGGGTGCACGTCGTCACGGTGAACGAGTACCTCGCGCAGCGCGACTCGGACTGGATGGCGCCGGTGTACCGATTCCTCGGGCTCGAGGTCGGCGTGATCAAGAACGCGCAGAGCCAGGAGGAGAAGCGCGCCGCCTACGCCTGCGACATCACCTACGGCACGAACAACGAGTTCGGCTTCGACTACCTGCGCGACAACATGG
>JAGWPU010000112.1 GCA_028870355.1 Gammaproteobacteria bacterium
CTTCCTCGTGCACTTGAGCCTCAAGTTCCGCCACCGCCAGTACCAGCTGCGCCATCTGTACGACCTGATCCGCAAGTCGCACAAGCCCGTGATCGTCGCCGGCGATTTCAACACCTACTGGGGCGACCACGAGATCTACCTGTTCACGCAGGCCGCGCGGCTCAGCAATGCGAACGTGCGCGGCCTGCCGTCCTACCCGAGCCGCAGCCCCCGCAAGGAACTCGACTTCATCCTGCACAGCGAGCGCATCGAGATCGACCGGTTCGAGATCCCCGACGTACGCCTGTCGGACCACCTGCCGCTGGTCTGCGACTTCACGGTCCAGACCCACGCGCCACGGGCCGCCTGAGCGCACGCGCCATCCCACGAGGAGCATGCCGATGACCGCCGAGACCTACTGGACACTGCAAGAGGATCCGGATCGCATCGTGCACCTGGTCTTCGACTCGCCGGGAACGTCCACGAACGTGCTGTCGCGGGCCGCGATCGCGGATCTGTCCGCGCGTCTCGACGATCTCGCCGCGAAGCGGCCGGCGGGACTCATCCTGCGCTCGGCGAAGAAGAGCGGCTTCGTCGCCGGCGCGAACATCAAGGAGTTCACCGCGGTCCGCACGCCCGCGGAAGGCCTCGAGCTCGTGCGCGGCGGACAGATCGCGTTCCAGCGCATCGAGGATCTGCCGTATCCGACGGTCGCCGCGATCCATGGCTACGCGCTCGGCGGCGGTCTCGAGATCGCACTCGCGTGCCGGTATCGGGTCGGCGCGGCCGACAGCAAGCTCTCCCTCGGCCTGCCCGAGGTCCAGCTCGGGATCCACCCGGGATTCGGCGGCACGGTGCGATCGGTGCGCCTGATCGGCGTCCGCGCGGCGATGGAACTCATGCTGCAGGGCCGGCCGCTCGACGGCCCGCGCGCCGCGGCGCTCGGCCTGCTCGATCGGCTGGTGCCCGGCGCCGAGCTGATCGACGCGGCCAAACGCATGATCGTCGAGCGGCCGGCGCCCCGATCGGCGCCGCTCGGGCAGAAAGTCCTCGGCCTCGCCCCGCTCCGTCCGGTGATCGCGGGACGCCTGCGCGCCCAGGTCGCGCAGCGCGCACGGGCGGATCAGTACCCGGCGCCGTTCGCGATCGTGGATCTGTGGCGACGCCATGGAGCGTCGCCGCGCAGCGGCTACCTCGCGGAGGCGCAATCGCTCGGCGAGCTGATGTGCTCCCCGTCCTCGCGCAATCTCGTGCGCGTGTTCCTGTTGCAGGATCGGATGAAGGGCCTCGGCGGCAAGGCCGCACGCACGTTCGAGCGCGTGCACGTGATCGGCGCCGGCGTGATGGGCGGGGACATCGCCACCTGGGCGGCGTTCCGCGGCCTCACCGTGACCCTGCAGGATCGCAGCGACGCGCTGGTCGAAGGAGCGCTCGCGCGCGCCCGCGCGTTCTACGAGAAGCGGCTGAAGGATCCCGACGCGGTCGCGGCGACGCTGCGGCGGCTGCGCGGCGACGTCGCGGGCACCGGGGTCGCGGAGGCCGACGTGGTGATCGAGGCGATCTACGAGGATCTCGACGCGAAGCGCGCGCTGTACGCGACGATCGAACCGCAGCTGAAGCCCGATGCGGTGTTCGCGACGAATACCTCGAGCATCGTGCTGGAGGAGCTCAGCGCCCGGCTCGCGGATCCGTCGCGGCTCGTCGGCATCCATTTCTTCAATCCCGTGACCCAGATGCAGCTCGTCGAGGTCGTCCAGGGCGCGCGAACCCACCCCGACGCCGTGCAGGGCGCCCTCGCGTTCACCCGTCGCCTCGACAAGCTGCCGTTGCCGTGCCGGAGCGCACCGGGCTTCGTCGTGAACCGGATCCTGCTGCCCTACGTGAACGAGGCGATCTTCGCGTACGAGCAAGGCGTGCCCGCGACGACGATCGACGAGGTCGGCAAGCGCTTCGGGATGCCGATGGGCCCGATCGAGCTCGCGGACGTGATCGGCCTCGACGTCGCGCTCAACGTCGGCCGCGTGCTCGCGGCCGCGTTCGGCCGGCGCGTGCCGGACGTGCTCGTGCGCATGGTCGAGCAGAAGAAACTCGGCCGCAAGAGCGGTCAGGGCTTCTACACCTGGCGCGACGGCAAGCCACTGAAGCTCGCGGGCGCGCCGCCCGAGATCCCGGAGGACCTCGAGGACCGTCTGATGCTGTCGATGCTGAACGAAGCGGTCGCGGCGCTGCGCGAGGGCATCGTCGCGGATGCGGATCTGCTCGATGCCGGCGCGATCTTCGGGACGGGCTTCGCGCCGTTCCGCGGCGGCCCCCTGCAGACCGCGCGCGAGCGCGGGATCGCCGCCGTGCGACAGCGCCTCGAGCAGCTCGCCGCGCAGTACGGTGAACGATTCCGTCCGGATCCCGGCTGGAACCGCCTGAGCCTGTGACGGAGTGCCTAGGTCCGCGCGCCGCCTGTGGTAGCATTTGCACAGAAAATCATGGAGTTGACCCGACGATCTCGTCGCTGAGCCTGGATGGATGACCGACCCACCGATCTCGCCCTCCTGAGGGGCTTTTCCCCGCTCGACGGTCTCAAGGCGGAGAATCTGCACGCGCTCGCGCGCAAGACACAGATCCGCACGCTCGAGGCCGGCCGCGCGCTGTTCAAGGAGGGCGACGCCGACAAGCGCACGTTCTACCTGGTCTCCGGCAAGGTCGAGTACCTGGCGGACAACCGCCCGGTCGGCGTCGTCGCCGCGCGCACGCCCGAGGCGCGCACCGCGCTCGCGCCGATCCTGCCGCGGAAGTTCACCGCGAAGGCGCTGACCGACCTCGAGTACATCGCGATCGACAGCGACCTGCTCGACGTGCTGCTCACCTGGGACCAGACCGGACAGTACGAAGTGTCCGAGCTCAACGGCGAGCATCCGAGCGGCGAAGGCGACTGGATGACGACCTTGCTGCAGACCAAGGCGTTCCACCGCATCCCGCCGGCGAACATCCAGGCGATCTTCATGCGGATGCAGCGGATCCAGTACCAGGCGGGCGACCTCGTGATCAAGCAGGGAACCGAGGGCGACTACTTCTACGTCGTGATCAGCGGGAAGTGCGTGGTCACGCGCGAGACCCCGCTGAACCGCGAGGGCATCAAGCTCGCCGAGCTCGGTCCCGGCGACAGCGTCGGCGAGGACGCGTTGATCGCGGAGGCCAAGCGCAACGCGACGGTCACGATGCTCACCGACGGGACGCTGATGCGGCTCGGCAAGCAGGACTTCCAGACGCTGCTGAACGAACCGCTCCTGCAGTGGGTGGACTACGACCAGGCCCGGGAGATCGTCGCGCGCGGCGGAAAGTGGCTCGACGTGCGCCTGCCGAGCGAGTTCCAGAACTTCCGGATCGAGGACGCGACCAACATCCCGTTGTACTTCATCCGCCTGAAGCTCAACACGCTCGACAAGAACGTGCAGTACGTCGTGTGCTGCGACACCGGACGCCGCAGCTCCGCGGCCGCGTACATCCTGTGCGAGCGCGGCTTCGACGCGTACGTGCTGAAGGGCGGGCTGTCGGACACCGAGGCGGCCCGCGGCCCGCACGGCTGAGTCCTGGCGTCCGGGCGGCCGCCCGGCGCTACATCGTGTGAGTCGCCTTCTCTCCGCCGAGCGCGCCGGCGAGGTAGGTCTCGATCTTCTTCTGCGTGACGCCGCGGTCCTGATCGCTGAACTGCACGCCGATGCCCGCGGTGCGCTTGCCCTGCGCGCCCTTCGGCGTCATCCAGATCACCCGCCCGGCGACCGGGATCTTCTCGTCCTCGCCCATCAGGTTCAGCAGCATGAACACTTCGTCGCCGAGCCGGTAGTTGCTGTTCGTCGGAATGAACAGCCCGCCGTTCTTCACGAACGGCATGTACGCGAGGTACAGCGCGCTCTTGTCCTTGATGGTCAGCGTGAGCAGACCCGGTTTGTTGTTCGGCATTCGCAGCGGCGTCAAGTTCGAGGTCACCATGGTTTCAGGACGACAGCGATCGGAAACGGAGCAACAGCGCCTCCAGCGCGAGTTGCGGGTTCACGCCGGTCGTCGCGAGTCGCCGGAAGTCCCTGACCGCGTCGAGCAGCGCGTACATGGCCGTTATCTTGGGCCCACGCGCAGCGGCAGGCAAGCGGACGGATTCCGCAGTTTTCGAATCGCCCGCACCGCCGACCCCGGCGAGAATGCGCGTTGTGATCCAGTTCTCAAGCCACGCGACGCGCGGCGCCGGGTCGGCACGCACCCAGCGCTCGGCGAGCAGCGTGAGGTCGAGCGTGCCCGCGGCGAGGTCCGCGAGGCTGCGGCGCATCTCCGCGTCGAGCTCCACGACGCCGGCCCGTCGCAACTCGACCGCCCGGAGCGGTGCACCGCCCGCAAGCGCGAGCGGCACCTCCCAGCCCTGCGCCTCGCCCGACTGCGAGCGCAGCCACGCGAGCGCGGTCGCGCGCTCCGGCGGACGCAGCGCGAGCTTCAGGCACCGGCTCGCGACCGTCGGTGGCAAGCGGTGGCTGCGCGCCGCGGTCAGCATCAGGAGCGTGCGCGCGGTCGGCTCCTCGAGCGTCTTCAGGAACGCGTTCGCGCCGTTCGCGTTCAGCGCTTCCGCACCCTCGATCAGGCCGACCTTGTACCCGCCGCGGTAGCTCTTCTGCACGAGGCGCTCGATCAGCTCGCGCACCTGATCGACCTTGATCTGCTGCGCGTCCTCCTCGATGCGCACGACGTGCCAGTCCGGATGCGCATCGGCGCGCAGCAGCGCGCACGCGGCGCACTCGCCGCAGGGACGCGCCACGGGTCGCGCCTCGCACAGCGCGAACGCGCCGGCCCACGCGGCGAGTTCCGCGGCACCGAGGCCCGGCGCCGCGAGGATCAGCAGGGAATGCGGCAGACGATCGGCCGCGCCCGCTGCGCGCAGGCGCGCGATCGGATCGGCGAGCCAGGGCCAGCCCGCGGCCGTCAGGTAGTCCATCCGCGCTCCCCGATCGCCCGCGCGACCGCGGCGGCCACCTCGTCCGGCGTGCCGGCCGCATCGATCACGACGATCCGCCCGGGCTCCCGCGCGGCGCGCTCGAGGTACACGCGGCGCACCCGCTCGAAGAATTCCAGCCGCTGCGACTCGAAGCGATCGCTCCCGGCGCCGCGGCGGCGCGCGCGCTCGAGCGCCCGCGCGACCGGCAGGTCGAGGAGCAGCGTCAGGTCGGGTCGTCGCGTGCCCTGCACCCAGGTCTCGAGCGACGCGATCGTCGCCGGATCGAGGCCGCGTCCGCCGCCCTGATACGCGTAGGTCGCGTCGGTGAATCGGTCGCACAGCACCCAGCGGCCCGCTCGCAGCGCCGGCTCGATCGAGCCGCCGAGATGCACCGCCCGCGCGGCGAACATCAGCAGGAGCTCTGCGATCGGCGACAGATCCTCGTCGCCCCGCTCGAGCACGAGCGATCGGATCCGCTCCGCGAGCGGCGTGCCACCCGGTTCGCGCGTCACGCAGACCTCGACGCCGCGCGACTCGAGCGTGCGCGCGAGCACCGCGACCTGGGTCGACTTGCCGACGCCTTCGATGCCTTCGATCGTGATGAAGCGCCCGGCGCTCATCGTCGCTCCTTCGGTCGCGGACCCGGCGCCGCCGCCTCGTGTCGCTTCAGCCGCCGCAGGTATTGCTTGACCGCGGCGTTCTGCTCGGCGAGCGTCGCGGAGAACACATGGCGTCCGTCGTCCTTGCCGGACGCGACGAAGTACAGCGCGTCGGTCTTCGCCGGATGCGCGCAGGCGTCGATCGCCGCGGCCCCGGGCAGCGCGATCGGGGTCGGCGGCAGGCCGGCGCGGGTATAGGTATTGTACGGTCCATCGGTGCGCAGGTCCGCTTCGTGCAGGCGGCCGCGGTAACGGTCGCCGAGGCCGTAGATCACGGTCGGATCCGCCTGCAACCGCATCCCGATCGCGAGCCGGTGGAGGTACACGCCCGCGATCTGCGCGCGCTCGTCGGGCAGCGCCGATTCCTTCTCGACGATCGATGCGAGGATCAGCAGCTGCTGCGGGTCGTGCAGCGGCAGGCCGGGCGCATGCGACTGCCACGCCGCCGCGAGCGTCTTCACGAGGGCGCGATGCGCGATCGCGAGCAGCGCGACGTCGCTCGTGCCGCGCGGGAACTCGTAGGTCTCCGGCAGGAACTCGCCCTCGGGGCTTTGCCCGGGCTCGCCGAAGCGCGCCATCAGGTCCTTCGGATCCTGCGGCAGGGTCGTCGTCAGGTAGGGGCTCGCGCGCAGCGCGCCGAGCAGCTCGGCGACGCGCCAGCCGTCGA